>NZ_JBSHCV010000004.1:0-177247 GCF_053615975.1 Dietzia sp. NPDC055877
GCCGATGGTACTGCACTCGCGAGGGTGTGGGAGAGTAGGTCACCGCCGAACACAACTTCACACGCGAGAACCCCAACCCCTCACGGGTTGGGGTTCTCGCCATTTCACCACCCCGCCTCCAACCACCCCCAAAACCCGCATCCCACCGGCACCAGCCCACCGGCACCAGCCCGCCAGCCCCGGACCACTACCCACCACCCACCACACCCACAGCGGCGAACACCCGCTTCGGCAAGCTACAGCGCACCACATCCTCCAACAACAGGGCCCGTCCATCCCCATCCGCCAGAGGTACCGACCAGTTGGGGTACTCGGTCGAGGTACCGGGCATGTTCACAGGTCTGCGGTCGCCCACCAGATCCGCGAGCGAGACAGTGAGCAACAGAGACGGCGACGTCGCTAGGAAAGCGTGCAACGCGACGATGAGGTCGTCTGGGGAGTCGCCCTCGAGTAACCCGCGCTCTCGAACCGCGGTGACGAACCCATCCACCTCCGCGGCCGCGTCCCGGCGCTCGTCGGCCACGTCGCGGGTGAGTTGGCCGAGCTCGTCACGGATATCGACATGGACGAGATCGATGTACCCGGCGGTCGGCGCCAGGTCATGGGTGGTCACGGACGCCATGCACAAGCGGCGGTATTCCTCCGGTGGCAGTGGCCGAGCGGGAGCGTTGTCGTCGTCAAACTCGTCTCCAGCGTGTCGGGCGCCGCCGGAGATGCCCGGGTCGTGGGCGTCGTCGGTATCGCCGGCGTCGTCGGTCCGTTCAAACCACATCACCGACGTCCCCAGCACGCCGCGCTCGGACAGGGCCTCGCGCACGCCCGGGGCAACGGTGCCCAGGTCTTCGCCCACCACCACCGCACCGGCACGTGACGCTTCGAGGGTGAGGACGGCGAGCATGGCGTCACTGTCGTAGTGGACGTAGGTGCCGTCGGTGGGTGGGGACCCGGCGGGGATCCACCACAGACGGAAGAGCCCGAGGATGTGGTCGATGCGCACGCCGCCCGCATCGCGCAACGCGGCCCGGACGATATCGCGGAATTGTCGGTAGCCGTTGTCGGCCAACGCGTCCGGGCGGAGCGGAGGTTGCGACCAGTCCTGCCCCCGTTGGTTATAGATATCCGGGGGAGCGCCGACCGACACCCCGCGCGCCAGCGAGCGCTTGAGCGACCATGCGTCGGCGCCCGAGGGATGCACGCCCACCGCGAGGTCATGCAGGATACCCAGTCGCATCCCTGCATCGAGTGCCGATCGCTGCGCGCGCGCCCGCTGCTCGGCGGTCACCCACTGCAGCCACTGGTGGAAGTCGATCTCCTCGGTGTGGGCTGAGGCGAAACGCTCGACCGCTTCGGACTCGGGATCGCGCAGGTCAGTGGGCCAGTTCACCCAGTCCGGCCCGTACTCCCCGGCCAACGCGCACCAGGTGGCGAAGGATCGGAGTCCGGGCCCTCCTTCGCGAATGAAGCGTTCGAACTCTGCGGCCTGGTCGGGCGTCCGGGGTACTGCGTACAACAGGCGTAGAGCTTCGATCTTGGCGGCCCACGAGGCGTCGCGGTCGAGGGAATCCGACCTGTTGGCCTCGGTGCCGGCGGTGAGGCCGGCGAGCTCGTCGACGCGGGTCCGCTCAGTATCGGGAAGGTCGGCGTACTCGGGCAGCAGCTCGGGGTGCAGGTACAAGGGCGAGGCGAAACGACGCGTCGTGGGAAGGTACGGCGACGGGCTCACCGGCGGGAACGGCTCGCCGGCGTGCATCGGGTTGACCAGGACGAAGTCGGCGCCCAGCTCGCGGCCGCCCCATGTGGCGAGGTCCATCAGGTCGGCGAGATCGCCCATGCCCCAGGACGTCGCCGACCGCACCTGGTAGAGCTGTGCCGCCAGCCCCACCGCGCGGCGCTCGTCCAGGCCGGCCGGGACGGGGATGCTCGCCGGCGCGACGAGAAGCGTCGCCGTGTAGGTCGCGCCGGGGTGGGTTCCGTCGGGGCGGGAGGCGTCGGTGGCGCCTGTCCTCGCGGTGTGGGTGGGGGATACGCCGGGGTCGACGACGACAACACGCAGTTGATGCCACCCCGCCGGCAGATCGCCGGGCACACTCACGGAGATCTGCTCCATCGGTGTTCCGTCGACCTCCCGCTGGATGCGGTCGCCGCTGAGAGGGAGCAGGGGAATCGGATCGGCGGACCCGGCGGTGGCGGAGGGCGTCTCCTCGAGGTGGACCGAGACTGTCACGTTCGCACCCAGCGGGACATGGATCGGGACCACACGGGTGGCGCCCTCGGTGGCGACCACGGTCGGCGCGAGCACACGACGCCACGGCGCGAGGCGCACCTCCTCGAGGGCGGCCCGGTCGTCGGTGTCGGTGGCGCGGGTGGCGGCGTTGTCGTCGTCGTGGTCGTCATCTTCCGCGGCGAGGTCGGCGCGACTCCCGGCGCCGACGCCCATCGCGGCGAGGACGGCGCGCACGGTGCGCTTGGGGACGTCGCGGTGGACGCCGTGCGCATCGGTGTACCCCGTGGCCACACCGCATTCCGCGGCGAGTTCGGCCAGGGCTTCGGGAAGGGCTGGGGGAACGGCGGATGTCGCGGTCACACCCCCACTGTGCCAGCCCGCGAAAGGCCGCGCGGGGCAAAAAACGGACCGCACTCCACGGCGTGTGAGGGGCGACACGTACCCTAGCCGTGAACACGTACCAGTTCCGCCCAGAGAAAGGCCGTGGACCACCCATGACCGAGGCATTCATCTACGACGCGATCCGCACACCGCGGGGTAAGGGCAAGCCAGGCGGCGCCCTGCACGGGGTCAAGCCCATCGACCTGGTCGTCGGGCTCATCGACGAGACCCGTCGCCGCTTCCCGGATCTCGACGAGAACCGCATCTCGGACATCATCCTCGGGATCGTCAGCCCGCTCGGCGATCAGGGAATGGACCTGCCCCGTATCGCCGCGCTCGCCGCCAAGATGCCCGACACCGTCGCCGGCGTGCAGATCAACCGCTTCTGTGCCTCCGGCCTGACGTCCATCAACATGGCTGCTCAGAAGATCCGCTCCGGCTGGGACGAGGTCGTCCTCGCCGGCGGCGTCGAGTCGATGTCGCGCGTGCCGATGGGCAGCGACGGCGGCGCCTGGGCCATGGACCCGGCCACCAACTATGACACCTACTTCTCGCCGCAGGGCATCGGTGCCGACCTGATCGCCACCCTCGAGGGCTTCTCCCGCGAGGATGTCGATCGCTACGCCGAGCGCTCGCAGCGACTCGCGGCGCAGGCGTGGGAGGAGGGCCGCTTCGACAAGTCGGTCGTGCCCGTCAAGGACATGAACGGGCTGACCGTCCTGGACCGCGACGAGCACATGCGTCCCGGCACCACCGTCGAGTCGCTGGCCGGCCTCAAGCCCTCGTTCGCCATGGTCGGCGACATGGGTGGCTTCGACGCCGTGGCGCTGCAGAAGTACCACTGGGTCGAGGAGATCAACCACGTCCACCACGGTGGCAACTCGTCCGGCATCGTCGACGGCGCCGCGCTGGTGGTCGTCGGTTCGGAGAAGGCCGGCAAGGAGATGGGGATGACCCCGCGCGCCCGCGTCGTGGCCGCCGCCACCTCCGGCGCCGACACCACCATCATGCTCACCGGACCCACCCCGGCCGCCCGGAAGGCGCTCGCCACCGCCGGCCTCACCGCCGACGACATCGACCTGTGGGAACTCAACGAGGCGTTCGCCTCCGTCGTCCTCCGCTTCCAGAAGGACATGAACATCCCCGACGAGAAGCTCAACGTCAACGGCGGCGCCATCGCCATGGGCCATCCGCTCGGCGCCACCGGCGCCATGATCACCGGCACCGTGCTCGACGAGCTCGAGCGCACCGGCGGCAAGCGCGCCCTCGTCACCCTCTGCGTGGGCGGCGGCATGGGCGTGGCCACCATCATCGAGCGCGTCTGATCCAGCCCACCGACACCACAGCCATACAGGAGTAGAAAACCAGTGAGCGACAACATGTTCCGGTGGGAGCAGGACGGCGACGGCATCGTCACCCTCACCATGGATGACCCCGACCACGGCGCCAACACGATGAACGCCCGGTTCATCGAGGACTTCGCGCAGACCGTCGACCGCATCGAGGCCGAGAAGGAGTCCATCAAGGGCGTCGTCCTGACCTCCGCCAAGAAGAGCTTCTTCGGCGGCGGCGACCTCAAGTCCATGATCAAGGCCGGCCCCGCCGACGCCGAGGACCTCTACACCCGGTCCCTGGGCATCAAGGAGCGCATGCGCGCCCTCGAGACCTGTGGCGTGCCGGTCGTGGCGGCCATCAACGGTGCGGCCCTCGGCGGGGGACTCGAGCTCGCGCTCGCGACCCACCACCGCGTGATGGCCGACGCCCGCGGCGCCAAGGTCGGACTCCCGGAGGTCACCCTCGGCCTGCTGCCCGGCGGCGGCGGCATCGTCCGTACCGTCCGCATGTTCGGCCTGGCCCAGGCAGTCCCGAACATCCTCATGTCCGGCAAGTCCTTCGCCCCGGCCAAGGCCCTCGAGGCGGGGCTGGTCGACGAGGTGGTCGAGCCCGAGAAGCTGATCGATGCCGCCAAGGCGTGGCTGGCCACCGGGCCCGAGGCCTCCCAGCCGTGGGACCGCAAGGGCTGGAAGCTGCCCGGCGGCACCATCAGCGATCCGGCTCTGGCCGGCGTGCTGCCCTCCTTCCCGGCCAACATGCGTAAGCAGACCAAGGGCGCGCCCTCCCCGGCGCCGCGCGCCATCATGGCCGCGGCCGTCGAGGGCTCGCAGGTGGACTTCGCCACGGCCGAGAAGATCGAGGCCCGCTACTTCGTCGAGCTCGTCACCGGCCCCATCGCGAAGAACATGATCCAGGCGTTCTTCTTCGACATGCAGCACTGCGCCTCCGGCGGCGCCCGCCCCAAGGCCGCCGACGGCTCGGAGATCCCCCGCACGGAGTTCAAGAAGGTCGGCGTCCTCGGCGCCGGCATGATGGGCGCGGGCATCGCGTACGTGTGTGCCAAGGCCGGCATGGAGGTCGTCCTCAAGGACGTCGAGATGGCCGGCGCCGAGAAGGGCAAGGCCTACTCCGAGAAGATCGAGGCCAAGGCGCTCGAGCGTGGCCGCACCACCCAGGAGAAGTCCGACGCTCTCCTGGCCCGCATCACGCCGACCATCGACCCGCAGGATCTCGCGGGCTGCGACACGGTCATCGAGGCCGTGTTCGAGTCTCCCGAGCTGAAGAAGAAGGTCTTCCAGGAGATCGAGGGCATCGTCAACCCCGACGCACTGCTCGGCTCCAACACCTCGACCCTGCCGATCACGGACCTGGCCACGGGCGTCCAGCGCCCCGAGGACTTCATCGGGATCCACTTCTTCTCCCCGGTCGACAAGATGCAGCTGGTGGAGATCATCAAGGGCGAGAAGACCACCCCGGAGGCGCTGGCCCGCGCGATCGATCTCACGCTCGCCATCCGCAAGGTGCCGATCGTCGTCAACGACTCGCGCGGCTTCTACACCTCGCGCGTCATCGGCACGTTCGTCAACGAGGCGATCGGCATGCTGGACGAGGGCATCGAGCCCGCGACCATCGAGCAGGCCGGCCGCATCGCCGGTTACCCGGCCGCCCCGCTGCAGCTGTCGGACGAGCTGAACCTCAACCTCATGGTCAAGATCCGTCAGGCCACCCGTGAGGCCGAGGAGGCCGCGGGCAAGGAGTACGTGCCGAGCTCGTCGGACCGCGTGGTGCTCAAGATGGTCGAGGAGATCAAGCGCTCGGGCCGCGCCGCCGGCGCCGGCTTCTACGAGTACGCCGACGGCAAGCGCACCGGTCTGTGGCCGGGCCTGCGCGAGGCGTTCACCACCTCGCCGGACAACGCCCCGCCGCTGCAGGACCTGATCGACCGCATGATCTTCGCCGAGGTGCTCGAGACGCAGAAGTGCGTTGACGAGGGCGTGATCGTCGACGACGCCGACGCCAACATCGGCTCGATCATCGGCATCGGGTTCCCGGCGTGGACCGGCGGCACCCGCCAGTACGCCAAGAACTACTCGGAGCCGGGCGCCAAGGAGGCCTCGGGCTACAAGGGCTTCGTCGCCCGCGCCGAGGAGTTGGCCGCGAAGTACGGCGAGCGCTTCGCGCCCACCGAGTCGCTGAAGAAGCTGGCGGCCGAGCAGGGCTGATCGGCAGCTCGCGTAGTGCGAGAGGAGACGGCGGCCGCTCCGGGGACGTGTTCCCCGGGGCGGCCGCCGTCGTCGGTCTTGTCGGCCCCACCGCGGTCGATTCGGCTTGCCACCGCAGTGCTGCAGACATTTCTCGCAGTGAAGTAGACAGTTCGGGTGAGAAGGTTCCGGCTGGGCACCCGGTATGTGACCGGGGCTATCTTTTCGGTCGCGCAACGAACGGAAAGCGCTGTGAACTGCGGGTCTATAAATTAGGTAAGCCTTGGCGAACCTAGGTTAGGCTTGCCTCAATTCAAATGCTACTGTTCTGCCCATGCTCAGACAGCGCACAGGATCGGCTCGCGGAGCCGGCGCCCGCGGAACGTTTCGCCTGGCCGCAGCAGCGGTCCTCGTCGCCTCGCTGACCGCCTGCGGCGTCGCGGCCGGGGGCGGCGGAGACATGGCGAAGGTCTCCGGTATCCCGCTGGCCTCCGAGGTCACCGCGATCGATGATCCTCGTTCGTATCAGGGCGAACTATCTCTTCAGCTCGTCGACGACCCGGTGGCGCCGGTCGCGACCGACCCCGTGCCGCAGTTGCCGGCCGTGGTCACGGACAACCAGGGCACCGAGGTCGAGGTGGCCGACGTCTCGCGCATCCTGCCGTTGGACATCTACGGCACACTCTCGCGGATCGTCTACGAGCTGGGGCTCGGGGACAACGTCATCGGACGCGACGTCTCGTCCTCGTTCCCCGAGATCGCCGACCGTCCACTGGTCACGACCGACGGCCACCAGCTCAACGCCGAGGCGATCCTTGCGCTCAACCCCAGCGTAATCATCACCGACACCTCGCTCGGACCGTGGGATGTGGTGCTTCAGCTCCGGGACGCCGGAGTGCCCGTCGTCGTCGTCGACTCCCACCGTTCACCCGAGAACGTCGAGGCCCTCACCGAGGCTGTCGGCGCGGCGTTGGGCTTGCCCGACCAGGGGCGCGAGCTCGGCGCGCGGACCCGCGCGCAGATCACCGAGGCGGAGGAGTCGATCGCGACGATCACGCCGGACAGTGAAACCCGCCAGCTGCGCACCGTGTTCCTCTACGCCCGTGGCAGCGCCGGTGTCTACTACATGTTCGGCGAAGATAGCGGCGCCGACGCACTCATCACCGCCGCTGGCGGCTACGACGTCTCCTCGGAAGTCGGCTGGAAGGGCGCCAAGCCCGCCAACGACGAGGGGCTCATCGCCGCGCAGCCGGACGTGATCATCATGATGAACAAGGGCCTGGAGTCGGTCGGCGGAGTGGACGGGCTGCTCGAGAAGTTCCCGGCCATGGAACAGACGCCGGCCGGCGCGAACCGTCGGGTGATCTCGATGAACGACGACCTGCTGCTCTCGTTCGGCACCCGCACTCCGGCGGTGCTCAACGCGCTCGCCGTGGCGCTCTACGCCCCCGACGCGCTGTGACCGTCACCGAGGAGCGGCCCACCGCGGCACGCGCGGCGCGACGGTACACCACGGACGGTCCGGTCAAGGGGGCGGCGGGCTCGGCGAACCGGCTGCTCACCGGGGGACTCTTGGTTGCGGGCCTGCTGATTGCACTCCTGGTGCTCGCGGTGGTCGCCACGGCCTCGGGGCAGCTCGCGATCCCGCCCGCGGAGGTGGCGTCGGGGTTCCTGCGGGGCCTCGGCCTGGACGTGGGGCCCGTCGAGAGCCACCCGCGCGCCGACGCGACGCTGTGGAGTGTGCGCTTCCCGCGTGTGGCGATGGCGATCGTCGTGGGGGCGGCCCTGTCCGTGGCGGGTGCGCTCATGCAGGGCGCGTTCGGGAACCCGCTCGCCGAGCCGAGTGTGGTGGGCGTGTCCGCGGGCGCCGCCGTGGGCGCCGCGTCCGCGATCGTGTTCGGACTGACCGCCTTCGGCGCGTGGACCAGTGTGCTGTGCGCGTTCGTGGCCGGCATCATCACCACGGCCGCCGTCTACCTTTTCAGCCGTAGTAACGGCCGGACGGAGGTCGTCACCCTCGTCCTGACCGGCATCGCCGTCAACGCGGTGGCCGGCGCCGCGCTCGCGTTCCTCATGTTCCTCGGCGACACCCAGGCGCGCGAGGAGATCGTGTTCTGGCAGCTGGGCAGCCTCAATGGCAGTCGGTGGGACCACGTGTTCGTGGTGGCGCCCCTGGCCCTGCTCGGGGTGCTGCTGGCCGCACGTCTGGCCCGCCCGCTCGACCTGTTGTCGCTGGGGGAGCGGCCCGCCCGCCACCTCGGCGTGAACGTGGAGCGACTGCGCATCTTCTCCATCGTGCTGGTGGGGCTGCTCACGGCCGCCGCCGTGAGTTTCTGCGGCATCGTCTCGTTCGTCGGACTGGTGGTGCCGCATCTGATCCGCATGGTCGCCGGCCCCGGGCACCGACTGTTGCTGCCGGCGTCCGCGCTGGGAGGGGCCGTCTGCCTGCTCGCCGCCGACATGGTGGCGCGCACCGCGGTCAATTACGCGGAACTGCCGCTGGGCATGGTCACCGCGGCGGTGGGCGGGCCGTTCTTCTTCTGGCTCCTCCACCGGACGCGCCGCACGGCAGGAGGCTGGGGATGAGTGCACAGGAAGCCCGGTCGCCGGTGCTTTCGGCGGAGGAGGTCACGGTTCGGATCGGCGGCCGGGTTCTGCTGGACAATGTTCGCCTGGATGTTCGCGCCGGCGAGGTGCTGGCGCTGGTCGGCCCCAACGGCGCCGGCAAGTCGACGCTGTTGGGCGTGGTCGCGGGCGACACGGAGCCCGCGTCCGGACGCGTCGTGGTGGACGGCCGGGACCTGCGCCAGTGGAAACTGGGGGACCTGGCGCGCCGCCGCGCACTGCTGACCCAGGCCAACTCGGTGGCGTTCCCGTTCACCGTGCGGGAAGTGGTGGCCATGGGCCGCGCCCCCTGGGCGGGGCATCCCGAGGGCGACGACGACGAGATGATCATCGACGAGTCGATCGCCGCCACCGACACCACGCATCTCTGCGACCGGACCTTCCCGACGCTGTCGGGCGGCGAGAAGGCTCGGGTGTCCCTGTCGAGGGCGCTGGCCCAGAGCACGGGCATCCTCCTACTGGACGAGCCGACGGCGGCCGTGGATCTGCGTCACCAGGAGCTCGTCCTGGGCCGGGCCCGCGATATGGCCGACGCCGGTGGCGCGGTGGTCGTGGTGCTCCACGACCTGGCGTTGGCGGCCGCGTGGTCGGACCGGATGGTGATGATCTCGAACGGTCGGGTCCGTGCGGAAGGGCCGCCCGCCTCGGTCCTCACCGCCGAGTTGATCGAGGAGGTCTACCACCAGGCGGTACTCATCCATCGGCACCCCGTGACCGGCGACCTGCTGGTCACGCCGGATCGACGCGGTCTGCGGCTGCCGGGATCCCAGGGGCTCGAGGTTCCTGTTCCCGATTCCGATCCCGCTCTCGTCAAGGAGTTCTCGTGACACACCCCAGAGTCCGTCCGGCGCAGGAACTGGCGCGCCGGCTCGTGGTGGCCGCCGTGGTGGCGCTGTTCGGTGCCGGCATCCTGACCGTCGCGACCGCGGCGCCCGCGCAGGCCGCGGCCCGGTTGAGTGTGTCGAGCTCGCTGGGCGGTGCGGTCGCATCGAGTTCGGGTCCCACGACCTTCACCGTGTCCGGGTCCGGTTTCCAGGCCATCGACGGTGGCTTCGGTGGGGTGTACGTGGGCTTCGGCTGGGTCAACGGCTCCAGCTGGGGCCCGTCGAAGGGTGGAACCACCGGGAACGCCTACGACTACGTCCCCGACGATCAATCCAAGAACAACAAGGGCTACCAGGCGTTCGTGGCGTTCCCCGGCTCGTCCACGGCCGGGGAGGCCCAGGGCACGATGGGAAGTGACGGGTCGTTCCGGGTCCAGCTCACGGTTCCCGGCCCCACGTTCACCGGTGCCGGCGGCAAGCGCATTGACTGCCTCAAGATGACGTGCGGTTTCTTCACCTGGGGCGCGCACGGCGTGCGCAACGGGGCCAACGAGTCCTTCACGCCGGTGACGTTCCAGGGCGGGGCGGCACCGGCCGCCGACGAGGGGGCTGCGGCCCCCGCGGGCGAGGCGCCGGCAGCGCGGGCCGACAACGGCGGACAGTCCGGGCGCTCCGCCGCGGCCGGGCGGGCCTCGGGCCGGGCGCAGGGCTCGGTGTCGGTGCGAGGATCGGTTTCCTCGGGCTCCGCGGATGCCGGGGTGGGCCAGGCCAGCGGCGATGGTGACGCGGTCTCGCCTGAGGGCGAGGCCGCAGATGGCCCAGTGGACGCGACCGGCGGAACGCAACTGAGCGGGGCTGCCGTGGTGGAGGTCGACCGCAAGTCGGCCCGCCCCGGTGGTGCGATGGGCTTCGCCGCTGCCGGCTTCTGGCCGGGGGAGCAGGTGTACGTGGTGCTCGGTGAGGGAGACGCGGCGGTCGGCCCTGTGATCGCGGGCGTCGACGGCGAGGTCGCCGGCGTGATCGTTCTGCCCGAGGATCTCGAGCCGGGCACCCATGAGATTCGCGCGGCCGGTGCCGGATCCGCCCTGGAGGCCGTGGAGCGGTTCCCTGTCCGGGTGGCCATCGCCCCTGCGGCATCGTCCTCGGGGCTGCAGAGCTCGTTCAAGTGGATCTTCCTCGCACTGGCGGCGCTGATGTTGCTCGCAGTGGGCGCGTTGGTCATCAAGCGTCGCCAGGCGGCGGCCGATTCCGAGTCGCCGGATGGCGACAACGATGACGACGACAACAACGCCTCCGACCCGGATCTCCACACCAGGCCGGACGGCAGTCCCGAGGCTGCAGGCTCTGCATACGAGGCGTATCCGCCCACGTCGACCCCGTTCCCGCACCCGGCGATGGCCGGCGGCGCCGACAACTCCACGACCGAATTCGAGAAGAAGGATCTGCGATGAACCGGCAATCACAGTCGGCCCTTCGGCACGGCTTCGCCCTGGCAATGGTGCTTGCGCTGGTGCTGAGCGTGCTGCTCGGTGCCCCGCTCGCCCGGGCTCAGGACGGTGGTGACGGCACCTCAGCCTCTGAACTGAAGCTGGAAAACGCCGAACTCCGATGGGGACTGAACCGTGAGAGTTCGGGAATAAAGAACTTCATGGGTCACAACTTCTTAACCGCCGGAGATGCCACCGAGGTCATCAAGGGTGAGGCTGATCGCATCACCGCGACGGAGTGGAAAAACTCAGAAGGTGAAGTCCAGATCGAGAAGACCCCGGGGATCAAAGCCAATTGGCGCGATGCTGCTCCGGACAGTAAGACTTCGTCCGAAATGCAGTTCGTCTTCACGGGCGGGGAGGGAACCGTTGATCCGGACCAACAGACCGCTTCAGTGAAATGGACTGGAACTGCAAGCGTAATCTATTACTCGGGAATGTCTTTTTTCACAATTAGCGATCCGGAGTTGAAGATTGAAAAGGGGCGCGCAAAGCTGTCCGCAACCCTGGGCGGGGTGGCGTCGAGCCGAGATGGCGGGGTATGGAACCCCCTGCCTGACGAAGCTGGCGTTACGATAGCTGAACTTTCGTTAAAGGACTTGTTCAAAAAGGAGTCCGGGTTCTCGGTCGAGCCAGAATACTTTGGTGTCGTCTATTCTGCGGGCAACCAAACAGGCGGAGATTCCTTTGGGTCATTTCCGCCGGATTTTGTCGATTTCCTGCAGGAGGTCGGGATCGGCGACTACTTCTACTCGACAGGTCTGTCTGCCGATCCACGTAAGCCACCGTTGCCGCTCACAGTTAGCTGGGATTCAGACGACCGGACCGACATCGATGACGGCGGCAGCTCCAAGGGCATCCTCGGCCAGGTCTTCGACGACACGGTTGAGGACATCCTCCGCTCGGCCGGAACCGACGTCTCCGACACCGCCGCCGCCTGGATGGACGAGGCATGGAAGCCGCTCCAGCCAGGCGCGGCCAACGCTGACCAGGGGGCTCAGGGCGCCTGGGGTGAGACCGCGGTGGTCGACTCCACCGTTGACAGCGAGCTGGTGGTGGACGAGGAGTTCGCGTACGAGTACGAGGAGTACTACAGCGCTGGAACCTCGATGACCGCCGGCACGGTGGGCGCAGTGGCCGCGAACTCGAGCGGTGGTTCCGCTGGGGGCAGCACCCCCGCGGCGGCGAGCGCGGCGCCTACTTCTGTCGCGGACCCGGGCACCATGCCGGTCGCTGCGAACCTGCCGCTGACCGACGTCGTCTACTCCAACACTTCCGCCTCGTCAGACGCGGGAAACACCCTCCCACAGTGGCAATGGTGGGTCGGTGGGGTCCTGCTCGCGCTCGCGGCAGGCCTCTTCTACCAAGCAGTTCTCAGAAAGGACTGATGTGAAGTCTTCCTCCGATAGGTTCGCCCGCGCAGCTCGGCGGAGCACCGCGCTCGGCGCCGCCGCGTTGATTGCTGGCGTCGCACTGGCCCCCGCGGCCAACGCCGACAACGCGACCACCGGCACACTGGCGGACACGCTCCTGCAGATCATCGCCTCCGCCTCCGCGGCGGGCTCCGGCGAGGCCCCACAGGACGAATCTCAGCAGGCAGAGGGTCCGCGGGTGACCCTCTCGCAGTCGGTGATCAGCGCGAACGGCGAGCACGAGATCACCGTCACCGGGACTGGTTTCAAGGACGATTCGGTCGTAGGGGCCCGGCCGCCGCTCGCAGGCAAGGCCCCCGGTGTCTACGTGATCCTTGGCAAGTTCGCCGACGAGTGGAAGCCGTCCGAGGACGCAGCCTCCTCCGCTCGAAAGATCATCACGCAGCATTGGGCCGTCAACGCCGAGGACGTCGAGACAATCGGCGGTGCCGAGGACGGCGCGATCGTGCTGGGCGCCGACGGCAGCTTTACCGCGACCTTCACGGTGTCCAAGGCGCTTGTCGAGGACAAAGCTGGCGACGCTAACGGCAATCTCGGGATCTACACCTACGCAGGCAGTGGCGCGAAGCACGCAGCGTGGGAGACCTATCAGCCGATCAGCTTCGCCGAGCCCGCGACCAGTCCGCTCGGCAGTCTGACAGGGCTGTTCCCCATCTTCTGACCGGGACGCCGGTCAGATCGCACTCGGCCCCGACACCTCCTGAGTTGGTGTCGGGGCCGTGGTGTCTCTGCAGATAGTGGGTGGTGAAGGAACCAAGTACGACGACGACAACGCCCCGGGTCCGCTCACCGGACCCGGGGCGTTGCCTCGCGAAGCGTCACTTGACGCCGGCGGCCTCCAGGTCGAGGAAGATCCGGTGATTGAGGTCGAAGGCGCGGGTGGCGGCGTCGAGCGCCTCCTGTCGGTCCTCGTCGCTCAACGGGAGCGAGTTGAGCGCGCTGCGGTAGTTGTCCTTGTAGACCTTGGGCTTATCGATGTCGAACTCATAGAAGCTCAGTCCGTCCTCGAGCCCGTAGTGGCGGCGGACCATGGTCTTGATGATCTGCCCGCCCGACAGGTCGCCGAGGTAGCGGACGTAGTGATGCCCTATCAGCGCGGCCGCGTTGCCGGCGCATGCACTCAGTTCGGTCACGTAGTCCTCGACGGCGGGCACGATTGCCTCGAATGTGCGGCCCTCGACCCGATGGAACTCAAGGTCAGCTCGCAGCGCCGCCGTGCGGTCGAGCCGAGAATCGAGAATCGGTGTGATTCTTGGATCTGGGCCGACGTCTCGGCACGCGTTCTCCAGTGCCTCATAAACGGGCAGCGACTGCCGAAGGAGGGCCACCAGGCCGACCGGCGAGCCTTCCCCGCCCATCAATCGCGTGATGAAGGTGGCTGTCTCGGCGCGCTCATGTGCGTCCATCGTGGAATCGTGAAGCGCGGCGGACAGGGGGGCGGGAATTGTGGTCTCCATTGATTCTCCATGCTGGTGAGGTTTGCCTAATGAGAGTACTTCATCGGCGGCCATGAATTCATAGCGAAATTGCCGGTCGGAATCGTCGATCGACGGGTGTTCAGACAATATGGATCGGCCTCCGAATGGGGTGAATCCTCTCTCGAGTCCACTCCTCATTCGGAGGCCGTTCTAATGCGCGCGGAAAAGCGCGTTACGTCATTCGTCAGGCGTCAGAATCCAAGTGAGCCGAAGATGGTGCCGAGCGAGCCGAAGATTCCGCCGCCGTTGTTGTCATCGCCGTCACCGTCGTTATCGCCACCGCCGTTATCGTCGCCCCCCGGCTCGGTGGTGCAGGACTCGGTCACGTTGAGGACGAGGGTGACATTGTCGACCTCCGCGCCCGCGCCGTAGAAGTCGCCCATCGCATCGTTGAGCTCTGCCGAGAGTAGGGCGTTGGTAGTCGTCACTGTGACCTCGCCGGCCCGCGTGAAGTCCTGGGCTGCATCGAGCGAGAAAGTAGCGCCGGTGCTCTGGGTGCCCTCGACCCACTCGAAGGGCGCCGTGGGGGTGAATCCCTCGGGCTTCTTGGCACGGTAGTCCACCTTGATCTCGCCGGCTGTGCCGTTGATCGCAACAGTGGGGTTGGACAGGGTCGTGTCCAGAACGTTTTCATGCCCGTGCATCCGGACGCTTCCGGTCCCGGAGGCCGAGGCGGAGCCGTCCTCCCCGATGGTGCCGGCTCCGTCGGCGATCGGCCACACGAACTGTCCGTCAGCGCCGCGCTCGCTGCCTTCGAAGGTGGTCCCGTCCAGCTCCCAGCCGCCGTGGGCAATCGGGCCAGCGAGGTAGCTGCGGAACGACTGCTTGACGCCCCACTTTATGGCGCCGCCATCGACGGAGTAGGTCACGTCCTCGGGGGCACAGGTGGCATCGTCAGCGACGGCGACGGCGGGGATGGCGAGAGCGGACAGGCCCATGAGGGCGGCCGAAGTCAGTGCGACGGCGCCGGAGCGAGAGGCGGAGCGGAGCATGGATGGATCCTTCGTGTTGGTCGTACCGGGCATCCGATGCGCCCGGATCGGCAACCTCAACTGAGGCGAGCCTAACCTTATCCATAGAAGGGGAGCCTAACCTTAACTAGCGATGTGTGATTTGCAACACATGGCGGTCTGGGCGGGGCGCATCCACGCGGGCCGAGAGATCGATTCGGTCGGCGTTTTGGCAGGTGGTCGGCATGAAACCCGCGCAGGAACGGACCGGCAGAGGAACCGGCCGCTGTCGAGAAAGATCCGCAGAAGTTACTCAACAGGGAGTTGCGAGAAAGTTGAAACTCTCGCGAATCCTGTTGAACAATCTCCGTGCGAGCGGGCGCGATGGCTGGGTGGTGGTGGCGGGTCAGTGGGCGGCGGCGACGCGCCCCATCCTCACGAAGGCTTCCGTGAGGATCTCCTCGGAGCACGCGAAATTGATGCGAACGAAGCCCTTGCCCTGGGCGCCGAACGCGGGCCCGGGGCTCAGCGCCACGCGGGCCTCGTCCAGGAAAAGAGCGGCCGGGTCGTCGCCGAGGCCCGGGTACGCGCGCAGGTCGATCCACGCCACGAATCCGGCGTCGGGCCGACGCCACCGGGCGCGGGGCAGGTGCTCGGCCAGCAGCCGCTCCATGAGGTCCAAGTTCGAGGCGAGCGCCGCCCGCATCTCGTCCAACCAGTCGAGGGAATCCACCAGTGCCGCCTCGCCGGCCAGCGCGCCGAAATGCCCGACCGCGCCCGACAGTGCCGAGCGCGGGACCGCGAACTTGCCGGGATTCCCGTTGATCACGAACGCGCACTTGAGCCCCGCCAGGTTGAACGCTTTGGACGCCGACGAGATGGCCAGCCCCACCTCGCGGGCGGTCTCGGACACTGCGAGGAACGAGCGGAAATCGACCCCGGGCATGGCCAGCGGTGCCCAGATCTCATCCGAGACCACCACGGCGTCGTACCGCGCGGCCAGGTCTGCGAGCTCGGCCAACTCGGCATCGGAGTGCAGCACGCCGGTGGGATTGTGCGGGTGGCTCAGCAGCACGGCACGTGCGCCATCGGCCAGGGCCCGCTCGATGCCGGGGAGATCGAGGCGGGGGTTGTCGTCGTCGTGGTCGATCAGCGGCACCGCCACCGGCGACATCCCCACCCGCCGGATCCACGGCCCGAACGGCATGTACACCGGCGGCGTGTACACGACGCCGGCGCCCACCGGCAGGGTCCGCGCCAGCGTCTCGCGCACCCCCACGCCCACGTCGTTGACCGGCACCACGGTCTCCTCGGGCACCTCGTAACCGAACCGCGAGTAGAAGCGCGCGCAGACCCCGGCGAACCGTTCGATCTCGGTGAAGTACCCGGTGTCCCCGTCGGCGACCGCGGCGGTCAGACGCTCCTGAATGGCGGGCGCGAGAAGCACGTCGGTCTCCGCCACGAACAGCGGCAACACGTCCTCCGGATAGGCCTGCCACTTCTGACTCCGCCGGTTGCGCAGCACGGACTCGGGAACATCCAGGGGAAATGGCATGTGGGGTCCTTTCGACCGGGGCGGGCAGGACCTCCAGGCTAGTTGCCGGTTCGCGGTCCGTCAGCTCCCGGGAATCACGCCCGGTGCCACCCACACGTCCGCGTCGTTGTACGGGCTGCCCAGCGGCATCATCGTGGAGTAGGTGGTCCCGGACCCGGTGGGGACGAAGATCCCGCCGGAGGTGTAGTCCCAGCCGTTGTCGATCGCGATCTGGTACCCGGCCCGGTAGGCGGCTCGCCCCCACGGGTCCGACGACCCGTTCCAGGCGTCGCTGAACAGGGAGAACCGTCGCAGTTCCACCGCCTGGCCGACTGGGCTGACCTGCCAGCAGCGGGTGCCGGGGACGGCCCAGTACCCGTCACACCACGCCGGTGAGTCGGCGGGGTCGTGCGACACCACCCGCATCGGAGTGGAGCCGAGCTGCCAGAACCCCGGGTCGTCGAGGCCGACGGTGGCCTGGGTGCCCACATACTGCGCATCGGCGGGGATCGGTGCGGGCGGCGGGAAGGGTGGGCCCATCAGATCGGCCGGCTGCCCGGAGGCGGCGGGGGCGAGGCCCACCGCGAGGGCGAAGGCGGCGGCAGCGGTGCCGAGGGCGCGGGGTGTGAACCGTGGAGACATGTCCCCAGTCCACCACGACGGCGGCCCCCTCACGGCCCGAACGCGTCCAGGTGAGCACACCGTGACGGCGCCGTCATCGCCCGTATCGCCGGGGAAACAGCGGCTCCCTACTGTCAGCGGACACAGCGCGCCGGGACAGGCGCCGACGACGAGCGGGAGGGGTTGCGACATGACGCGTTCACACGTCATCGGGAACTGGGATCCGGAGGACACCGGCCAATGGGAGGCGGGCGGGCGGCGCATCGCCATGCGCAACCTGCGTTGGTCGGTGTTCGCCGAGCACGTCGGCTTCTCCGTGTGGACGCTGTTCGCCGTGCTGGTGCTGTTCATGCCCGAGGACGTCTACGGCCTCGGCGCCGCGGACAAGTTCCTCGTCTCCGCGGTGGTCACCCTCACCGGCGCGGTGTTGCGAATCCCGTACACGCTGGCCACGGCGGTGTTCGGCGGCCGCAACTGGACCATGTTCTCGGCGTTCGTGCTGCTCATCCCGGCCACGGCGATGCTGTGGATCATGGCCAACCCGGGCCAGCCGCTGTGGGCGTACCTGGCGGCCGGCGCGATCGCTGGCCTGGGCGGCGCCAACTTCGCCTCCTCGATGACCAACATCAACGCCTTCTTCCCCCAGGGCCAGAAGGGCTGGGCGCTGGGCCTCAACGCCGGCGGCGGCAACCTGGGCGTGGCGACGATCCAGGTGATGGGGCTGATCGTGATCGCGCTGGCGGGTAACCGGTCGCCGCACTGGGTGATCGGCCTGTACCTGCTGCTGTTGGCGGTCGCGGGTATCGGCGCGGCGCTGCGGATGGACAACCTGCCGCACCAGCCGGTCGACGTGCAGTCCATGAAGGACGTCGCGCGCGACCGGGACGGCTGGGTGCTCTCACTCCTCTACATCGGTACCTTCGGCTCGTTCATCGGCTTCAGCTTCGCCTTCGGCCAGATGCTCACCATGACGTTCATCGGTAACGGTCAGACCCCGGGCCAGGCCGCCCTCCACGCCGCCCAGCTCACCTTCCTCGGTCCGCTGCTCGGCTCGCTCACCCGAATGGGCGGCGGCCGGCTGTCGGACCGGCTCGGCGGGTCGCGCGTGACGTTCTGGACGTTCTGCGCGATGGCCGTGACCACCCTGGCGCTGGTGTACACGTCGACGCTGCAGGCGGGCGGCGACGGCACCCTGTCGGGTGGCGCGCTGGTCCTTTTCTTCGCTGCGTTCCTGACGCTGTTCGCACTGACCGGGGTGGGAAACGCCTCGGTGTACACGATGATCCCGGCGGTGTTCGAGGCGCGCAGCCGCGGCCTCGGACTGGTCGAGTCCGAGCG
Organism: Dietzia sp. NPDC055877; assembly: GCF_053615975.1. Lineage (NCBI taxonomy): Bacteria > Bacillati > Actinomycetota > Actinomycetes > Mycobacteriales > Dietziaceae > Dietzia > Dietzia sp. NPDC055877. The sequence goes on from NZ_JBSHCV010000004.1 coordinate 18,432, forward strand.
AGCCGCGTGGTCGCGAGCGCACGCCGGCGCGTTGATCGGGGTCGCCGGGGCGGTGGGTGCGCTCGGCGGATTCGGCATCAACATGACGCTGCGCGCGTCCTATCAGGCGTCGGGGTCGGCCACGACGGCGTTCGGGGTGTTCGCGGCGTTCTACGTGATCGCCGCGCTGGTCACCCGGGCCGTGTACCTGCGCCGGCCCGGGGTGGGCGAGGTGCCGATCACGATGACGACGACGACGCCGTCGACCGGGTCCCCGCTCACCGGTGACGAACCGGCGGCGATTCGATGACGCGAATCGCGGAGCTGCCGACCACTCCCACCGAGCACACCCACTGCCCGTACTGCGCGCTGCAGTGCGCGATGACGGTCAACCCGCGCGCCGGGCACGCGCCCGCCCAGGTGAGCCCGGCGTGGTTCCCCACCAACCGCCGTGGGCTCTGCCGCAAGGGGTGGACGGCGGCCGAGTTGCTCGACCACCCCGACCGGATCACCACCCCGCTCGTGCGCGTGGGCGGTGAGCTCGAGCCCTGCGACTGGGACACCGCGCTCGAGCGGGTCGCGGACGGCATCCGCCGTGCGCAGGCGACCGGCGGCCCGGACGGAGTGGCCGTCTTCGGCGGCGGCGGGCTGACCAACGAAAAGGCCTACCAGCTCGGCAAGTTCACGCGACTCGCGCTGGGCAGCCGGCTGATCGACTACAACGGCCGCTGGTGCATGTCGAGTGCTGCTGCCGCCGCCAACCTGAGCTTCGGCCTGGACCGGGGACTGCCTTTCCCGGTGACCGACCTTTCCCACGCGCGGGCCGTGCTGCTGATCGGCGCGAACCCCGCCGACACCATGCCGCCGTTCCTCCAGCACCTCGACGGCGCGGCCGCCGCCGGTGGCCTGGTGGTGGCCGACCCGCGGCTCACCGCGACCGCCCGGCGGGCCCTCGACGGCGGCGGGGTGCACCTTCGTCTGCGACCGGGCACCGACGCGTCGCTGCTCCTGGGGTTGCTGCACCTCGTCGTCGTCGGCGGACACCTCGACCCCTCCTACATCGCGGCACGCACCAGCGGCTTCGACGAGGCGTGGGGCCACGCTGCCGCGTGGCTTCCGGAGCGCACCGAACGGGTGACCGGCGTGTCCGTGGCACAGCTCGAGCGGACCGTCGCGCTGCTCGCCGAGGGGAAACGGGACCACGGCGACCCGGCCTGCAGTGATCAGCGCTGCGACGCGCACGGCGGTTCATACGTCCTCACCGCGCGCGGTGCGGAACAGCACGCGGACGGCAGCTCCGTGGTGAGCGCGGCGATCGCGCTGGCGCTGGCGCTCGGACTACCGGGACGGCCCGGCAACGGATATGGCACGCTCACCGGGCAGGGCAACGGGCAGGGCGGCCGCGAGCACGGGCAGAAGGCCGACCAGCTGCCCGGATACCGGTTGATCACGGACCCGGCTGCCCGCGCGCACGTCGCCGACGTGTGGGGCGTGGACTCAGCGGAGATCCCGGGGCCGGGGTTGTCCGCCTTCGAACTGCTCGACTCGCTCGGTACGCCCGGAGGGCCCTCGGCGATGCTGCTGCACGCCTCCAACCCGGTGGTCTCGGCGCCCGACGCGGACCGGGTCGTGGCCCGGCTGCGGGCGCTCGACACCTTGGTGGTAGCCGATTTCGTGCTCTCGGAGACCGCGGCGCTCGCTGACGTGGTGCTGCCGGTGACGCAGTGGGCCGAGGAGGAGGGCACACTGACCAATCTCGAGGGGCGCGTGCTGCGCCGGCGCCGCACCGTCACCCCGCCGGCCGGGGCGCGTGACGAGCTGTGGATCTGGCACGAGCTCGCCCGGCGGCTGGGCCGCGGGCCGGAGCGGTTCCCGGTCGACCCGCGGGAGGTGTTCGACGAGCTCGCCCGCGCCTCCGCCGGCGGTCCGGCCGACTACTCGGCGATCGACTGGGACCGGCTCGATGCCGGCGAGGTCCTTCACTGGCCCTGCGGCGCCGACTCGCCCGGCGGCACCCCGCGGTTGTTTCTCGACCGGTTCGCCACCCCCGACGGCCGTGCCCGCTTCGCGCTGGACGGCGTGCGGCCGCCCGCCGAGCCGCCGGATGCCGAGTTCCCGCTGCTGGGGACCACCGGCCGGCTACTGGCGCACTACCAGTCCGGCGCCCAGACCCGGCGCGTGACCGAACTCGTCGCCGCCGAACCGCGGATGTGGGTGCAGGTCCACCCGGTGGTCGCGCGGGCGGCGGGCCTGGACGACGGCGATCCCGCGCAGGTGGTGTCCCGCCGGGGGAGCGTCCGGGCCGTCGTGCGCTGCGACGAGGACATGCGCACCGACACCGTGTTCCTGCCCTTCCACTTCGGCGGCGACGGGCGGGCCAATCGGCTCACCCTGCCCGAGCTGGATCCGCGGAGCCGGATGCCCGAGTTCAAGGTGTGCGCGGTCCGGTTGGAGGCGGCATGAGCGCGCCGACGAAGCCGCAGCCGCAGGTGCCGAAGCCGGCGCCGACGCAGGTACCGACGATGGCGCCGAAGTCGTTGCCGACGCCGCAGTCGCCGCCCACTCGGGTCGTGGTGGTGGGCGCCGGGATGGCCGCCGCGCGCCTCGCCGAGGAACTGCGTGCGGGGCAGCCGGACCCGCGCCGGCTGGCGGTGACTGTGCTCGGCGCCGAACCGGAGGAGCCGTACAACCGGATCATGCTCACCCAGGCCGTGATCGCCGACCGCGTCCACCTGGCCCGACTCAAGCCCGCCGGCTGGTGGGCCCGCTCGCACATCGGAATGCGTACTTCTACGTCCGTTGTGGCGATCGATCGGGTGGCGCGTCAGGTCGAGCTCGCCGGCGGCGAACGCGTGGACTACGACCACCTCGTCCTGGCCACCGGCGCCGCGCCCCGGATCCCGCCCATCGACGGCATCCGCGGGCCCGACGGTCGGCTGGCCGCGGGAGCGTTCGTCCTCCGGGACGCCGCCCACTGCCGCGAGCTGATCGCCCATCTGGCCGCGCACCCCGGCCCGGTCGCCGTGGTCGGAGGGGGTTTCATCGGTCTGGAAGTGGCCTGCGCGCTGGCCGCGGCGGGCCACGACGTCGTCGTCGTCCATCCCCGCGCGTGGCCCATGAACGGGTGCCTCGACGCCGGCGCCGGCGCGGTCCTCGTCCGCGCCCTGGGCGCGCTGGGCGTGCGCGTGGTGACCGGGGCGCGCGCCAGCAGGTGGGAGGGGGCGTCGCTCGTGCTCGACGACGGCGAGGTCCGCTGCAGCACAGTGGTCCTGGCCACCGGGTCGGCGTCTCGTGCCGAGCTCGCGCTGGCGGCCGGGCTCGAGGTGGGCGACGGCGTGGTGGTCGACGACGAGCTGGCGACGAGCGACCCCGCGATCAGCGCGATCGGCGACTGCGCAGAGCACCGGGGAGTCGTGAGCGGGCTGGTGGCGCCGGCGTGGGACCAGGCGGTCGTGCTGGCCGCGCGGTTGACCGGCTCCGATCCGTCGGCGCGATACCTGGGCGCAGCGTCCGTGACCAGGCTCAAAGCCGACGGGATCGACGTGGTGGCCCTCGGCGAGCTGGCCCCCGACCCGGTCGCCGCCGACACGGCGGTCACCACCATCAGCGAACCCGCCCGCGGCCGCTACGCTCGCGTCGATGTGGCCGGCGGACGCATCGTGGGCGCGGTGCTGGTGGGGCATCCCGAGCCGGTCGGCGTGCTGACCCAGCTGTACGAGAGCGCGCTACCGGTGCCCGACGACGTGGTGTCGGTGGTTCTCGGTCGGGCCGAGGCGGTCCCGGCCGCGTCCCCGGCGACCATGCCCGCCGGGGCCGTGGTGTGCCGCTGCAACGGGGTGAGCAAGGGAGACCTCGTGGCGGCGTGGCGGGACGGCGTGCGGGACCGGGCCGGGCTGGCCGAGCGAACGCGCGCGGGGACCGGCTGCGGCGGATGCTCGTCGGCGGTCGAGGGGATCTGCGGGTGGCTGCGCGAGGCCGGCTGAACTCGCGCAACAGGCCGGCGAGTCGGGTGAAACACGGCGGAAATACAGGTGGGCCATGATGGGGGCGTGACCGACGCAGATGACAACGCTTCCGAGCCCCGCCGACCCGCAGCCGACCCGGTTGGCGAGCAGCCGCTGCTGGGGCGCACCATCGCTGTCACCGCCGCGCGGCGGTCGTCGGAGCAGCGCACCCTCCTCGAGCGTCGCGGCGCGACCGTGCTGCACGCGCCCGCGATGCGGATGATCCCGGTCGCCGAGGACCAACTGGTCCGCGAGGCGACCGAGCGCACCTTGGCCGCCCCCGCCGACATCATGGTCCTGACGACGGCGGCGGGGGTGCGCTGGTGGATGCAGGTCTGCGAGGAGTGGGGCCTGGCGGACGACCTGCTCGAGCTGATGGGCCGGATCCCGCTGTACTCACGCGGACCCAAGACCACCGGCGCGATCCGGGCCGCGGGCCTGCGCGAACACGCCTCCGCCGCCAGCGAGGCCAGCCCCGAACTGCTGGAGATGCTGCTCGAACGTGGTGTTTCCGGCCAGACGGTCTGCGTCCAGGTGCAGGGCGCCGGCTCGGGATGGAACCCCATGTCCGTCCTGCTCGACGGGCTGCGGACGGCGGGCGCAGAGGTGATCGAGGTGCCTGTTTACCGCTGGGAGCTGCCGGAGGATCTCGACGCGCTGGACGATCTCGTGCGCACGATCGCGCGGGCGGGCGTCGACGGCGTGACGTTCACCGCGGCGCCGGCGGTCATCGCCGTGCTCGAGCGGGCCGGGGCGATGGGTATTCACGACGATCTGCTGGACGCGCTCAACGGGCCGGTCGCGGCGCTGTGCGTCGGCCCGGTGACCGCGGCCCCGCTGATCGAGCTCGGGGTGGATTTCACCGCGCCGGACCGGATGAGGCTCGGCTCGCTCATGCGTCACACGACCGAGGTGGTCGCCGAGGTGACGGCGCCGATCATTGTCGCCGGCCACGAACTGTCGGTCTGCGCGGCCGCTGTGCTGGTGGACGGCCGCCCGGTCGAGATGTCCCCGGCGCAGTTGGCGCTGATGCGGGCGTTGGCCCGCCGGCCGGGGGCGTGCGTGAGCCGCGCGGAGCTGCTGGAGGCGCTGCCCGGCGACGGAACGGATCCGCACGCGGTGGAGACCTCGATGGGCCGATTGCGCCGGGCGCTCGGCGTCGCGGACATGGTGTCCACGGTGGTCAAGCGAGGCTATCGCCTGAACATCTGATCGGCCGCCCGGCGGAAGGTGCCCCCCGAGGTTTGGTGGCACCACTGCGAGGAGGGGCCGGTTTTTTCGCCGTGGTGTCGGCGAGAATCGCAGTGATGTCGTCAAGGTGGAGGGTCGGCGCTCGCACCCCGGGTTCACGGCGGAGAGGCAGCGTATCCGTAGCTGGATGCGCTGCCTCTCGGCCGTGGTGGGCGGCGGAGTTCAGGGCACCGCCGCCCAGGGGAAGCGGCTCAGGCCGCGATGGAATACCGGACGGCGGCCTCGGTCGCGATGACCACCGTGCCGTCACTGGCCACCCGGGCCGGGAAGACCGAGATGCCGCGCGAGGGGTCGTCGAGTCCGCGACCGTCCGCCAGTGCGTAGGCCTGCTTGCCGATGGGCGAGATCACCGCGGGAACACCGGCGCGGTCGCCGACCAGGCCGCGGCTCATCACAGCGGCGCGCGCGACCGGGTCGATGTTGCAGAGGGCGTGAACCTCGCCGTCGACCAGGTACACCGCCACCTGGCGACCGTCGGGCAGCAGCGCGGCGACACCGCGCCCGCAGAGGAGGCGGTCGACCGGGCAGACCGGGATCTCGATGGCGTCGCGGTCGGCGCGGTCGGCGCGGTCGGCGCGGTCGGCGGGGTCGGCGGACGCGGCGGTGATGCGGCGTAGGGAAGTGGTCATCGGGAGTCTCCTCGGGTAGTCGGGGGATCGAAAGTCAGCAGCGGGCGGCCATAGGGCGTGCGGCCACCGCGCGGGCGGCCGCGGCCCGGGTCGTCTCGGGCGGGAGCCGCAGGTCAGGTCAGGCGGGCGCCGGCATGGCGGGGGAGCCGAGCAGTACCGGCACCTTGCGGCCGCCGCGCTGTTCGAACTGCACAGTCGGGTCGGGCGCGCCGGGCGCGTTGACGAACGAGACGAACCTGCGCAGCTTGTCGGGGTCGTCCAGCACGGCCGACCATTCGTCCCTGTACCCGGCGACGTGTGCCTCCATCCGTCCCTCGAGTTCGGCGGCCAGGCCCAGGGAGTCGTCGCACACCACGTCGCGCAGGTGATCGATCCCGCCCTCGAGCGCCTCGAGCCACGGCGCGATGCGCTGCAGCCGCTCGGCCGTGCGGACGTAGAACATCACGGTCCGGTCGATGTGTCGGATCAGCTGGTCGTCGGTGAGATCGCCGGCCAACAGGACCGCGTGGCGGGGCGTCGCGCCGCCGTTCCCACCGATGTAGAGGTTCCAGCCGGTCTCGGTGGCGATCACCCCGACGTCCTTTCCGCGGGCCTCGGCGCACTCGCGGGCACAGCCGGACACGCCCATCTTGATCTTGTGCGGCGCGCGCAGCCCGCGATATCGCGTCTCGAGCAGCACCGCCATGCCCACCGAGTCCTGCTGCCCGTACCGGCACCACGAGGTGCCCACGCAGCTCTTGACCGTGCGCAGCGACTTTCCGTACGCGTGCCCGGACTCCATGCCGGCGTCCACGAGCCGCCGCCAGATCGCGGGCAGCTCGTCGACGCGCGCGCCGAACAGGTCGATGCGCTGGCCGCCTGTGACCTTGACGTACAGGTCGTGGTCGCGGGCGATCTCTCCGATCACGATGAGCTGGTCGGCCGTCACCTCGCCGCCGGGCATCCGCGGTACCACGGAGTAGGTGCCGTTCTTCTGGATGTTGGCCAGGAAATGGTCATTGGTGTCCTGCAGCGAGGCCTGCTCGCCGTCGAGGACGTGGTCCGAACTGGTCGAGGCGAGGATCGACGCGACGGTGGGCTTGCAGACGTCGCAGCCGGCGCCGCGGCCGAACCGTTCGATCAGGCCGGCGAACGTCCGGATGCCGGTCACGGTGACGATCTCGAACAGCTCCGAGCGGGACTGGTCGAAGTGCTCGCACAGCGCGGTCGACTGTTCCACGCCCTCCGCCTCGAGCACCTGCCGCATCAGGGGCAGGCATGAACCGCACGAGGTCCCGGCGCGGGTGCACGACTTGAGCTCGGCGACGTCGCAGGCCCCGCCGCAGATCGCCTCGCGCAGGTCGCCCTTGGTGACCGCGTTGCACGAGCAGACCTGGGCGTCGTCGGGCAACGAGTCCACGCCCACCCCGTCCGCGCCCGAGGAGCCAGGGGTGAGAAGAGAAAGGGGCGACGACGACGGCAACGCCCGCCCCAGCAACGGCTTGAGCAGCTGATACGGGCCCGCGTCTCCCACGAACACCCCGCCGAGCAGCGTCCGGGTGTCGGGGCCCAGAACGAGTTTGGAGTAGGTGCGGGCAACGGGATCGTCGACCTTCACCTCGAGGCTGCCCGGCGTGCGCGCGTGGGCGTCGCCGAAACTGGCCACGTCCACGCCCATCAGCTTGAGCTTGGTCGCGAGGTCGGCGCCCGTGAACTCGGGTCCGTCATCGGTGCCGTCGTCGGTGCCGGGCGCGTCGGGCCGGCTGCCGGCGGAGTGACCTTCAACCTCGCGGACGATGCGGGCGGCCGCGACCTCGGCGGAAGCGTAGCCGGGGCCGACCAGGCCGTAGCAGGTGCCCTCGATCGCCGCGCACTCGCCGATCGCCCACACCCGCGGGTCCGAGGTGCGGCACGCGCTGTCGGTGAGGATGCCGCCCCGCTCCGCGAGGGTCAGGCCGGCATCGCGGGCTAGTTCGTCGCGGGGCCGGATCCCGACCGAGAACACCACCACAGCGGCGTCGACGGTCTCCGTCCGGCCCTCAGTGGTCAGGTGGACGCGCAGTGCGTCGGCGCGGGTGGCGGCATCACTGCGGGTGTGGAGATCGTTGTCGTCGTCGTTGCGGTCATCCTGCTCGATCACCGTGTCGGTCACGCCCGGGTGCACGGTGATGCCGCGGTCGTGGATGAGGTCGCCCAGCAGCGCGCCGCCACGCGCGTCGACCTGCACCGACATGAGGCGATCGTTGCGCTCCACCACGTGCGGCGTCAGGCCGAGTTGGCTGAGCGCGTTGGCCGCCTCGAGTCCCAGCAGCCCACCACCGATCACCACGCCGTGGGCGCCGGGCCGAGCGCGTTCGGCGTCGGCGCGGAGGGCGTCGAGGTCGTCGAGCGTGCGGTAGACGTGGCATCCGGGCAGGTCATGACCGGGGACGGGCGGCACGAACGCGCGCGACCCGGTTGCCAGGACCAGGGTGTCGTAGGGCAGGCACTCGCCCGAGTCGAGCTCGACGGTCCGGGCGGCGCGGTCGATCGCGGTGACGAGCCGGCCGGAGCGGACCGTCACGCGCGGGTCGGCGCTGTGGAGGGCGTCCTCCATGTGGAGCGAGGGACGATCCCAACTGCCGATGTAGGCCGACAGCCCCACCCGGTCGTAGGCGGGGTCGGCCTCGTCGCCGATCACGGTGATGGCGACGTCCGCGTGGGCGTACCGCGTGCCGAGGGTGGAGACGAAGCGGTGGGAGACCATCCCGTGTCCGACGACGACAATGTGCTCGCTCATGTGTGGGTCCTCCTCCGGGCCTGTGCGGATCAGGCTAGGAAGACCGTGTTGCGCCGATGTGGCGCCCGATCACGGGTCCGTGACGTTCCGTTCACACCGCCGCGGGGCCGGGGTGAGGTAGGGACGGGTGGCGCACGCGGGGGCCACGTCGGCGTAGGTGTGACGTTCAGTCGAGCGGGAGCATCCGCGTGACCTCGGCAGAGACGTCCCCGACCTTGTCGACGTTCTGACGCAGCGTCTCCCACTCACCCTCGGGGATCTGCTTGGCGGCGTCGCGCCAGACGGCCTTGTCCGGGGTCGCCCACGCGACCGGCATGGGAGAGACGAACTGGTAGAGGTTGTCGCGCCCGCGGGCACTGCGGTTACCCACCACGGCGACGCAGGCCACGCGCTCGCCGACCTTCGACGGGATGCCCTCGATCGGTGCGCACGGCCTGGCCACCAGGACCGGGATCTTGCCGGCCGAGCGCTCGACCGCCTGGTCGGCCAGCGCCAGCAGGGTCACGCCACGCGGCCGGACCTCGGCGATCACTGCGGGGATCAGCTCGGAGGTGTCGTAGGTGGACTGTACCGAGCCCATGCGGCGGGGGATGTAGATGATCATCGCCAGGCAACCGATCGCGAACGCGATCGCAACCCCGCCCACGATCCAGCCCCACGCCGCCATTTCGGAATAGATGAGGACTCCGGCGCCGGCCGCCATGACGATCAGGCCCAGGATGGCGGCCGACCACTGCAGCCGCCGCACCTCACCGAGGTTCTGGTTGTGCTTGCGCGCCCAGGCGTCATCGACGGGGATCCGGGCGAGCCGGTACGTCTCGTGCGGGTTGCGCGGGGCGCCGCGCTTCTTGCTCGCCTTCGCGGGGCGGGCATTCTTGCTGGAGGTGTTCTTGCGGGCTTTACCGTCGGCGGCCATGCCCGCCAGTATCCCAGGCCCGGGATCGTCGGGGGATCGGGCGGGGTGCCCCGGTGGGCGAGGCCAGGGTTCCCCGGTGGGCGCCTCGGTCGAGCGGCTCAGCCGACCTCGGGGATGGGCGGGCCGAGGATGTCGTCCGCGTCGACGATCCGGTAGGCGTAGCCCTGCTCGGCGAGGAAGCGCTGCCGATGGGCGGCGTACTCGGCGTCTAGGGTGTCGCGAGAGACCACCGAGTAGAAGTGCGCCTGCCCGCCGTCGGACTTGGGCCTCAGCAACCGGCCGAGCCGCTGCGCCTCCTCCTGCCGCGAGCCGAACGTCCCCGACACCTGCACGGCCACGCTGGCTTCCGGCAGGTCGATCGAGAAGTTGGCCACCTTGGACACCACCAGCGTGGTGATCTCGCCGGCGCGGAATGCCGCGAACAGCTTCTCGCGCTCCTTGTTGGACGTCGAACCCTGGATGACGGGCGCGTCGAGCTCCTCGCCGAGCTCCTCGAGTTGGTCCAGGTAGGCGCCGATGACGAGCGTCGGCGCACCGGCGTGATTGGCGAGGATCTTCTTGACCACGGGAATCTTGGTGCGCGCGGTCGAGCACAGCTTGTACTTGTCCTCGGCCTCGGCGGTCGCGTATAGCATCCGTTCGTTCTCGGTCAGGGTCACGCGCACCTCGACGCAGTCCGCGGGCGCGATCCAGCCCTGCGCCTCGATGTCCTTCCACGGGGCGTCGTAGCGCTTGGGGCCGATGAGGGAGAATACATCGCCCTCGCGCCCGTCCTCGCGGACGAGGGTCGCCGTGAGACCGAGACGACGACGAGACTGCAGATCCGCGGTCATTCTGAACACCGGTGCGGGGAGCAGGTGCACCTCGTCATAGATCATCAGTCCCCAGTCGCGGGAGTCGAAGAGCTCGAGCGCCCGGTGTACGCCCTTCGTCTTGCGGGTGATCACCTGATAGGTGGCGATCGTGACGGGGCGGATCTCCTTGCGCTCGCCCGAGTACTCGCCGATCTCGTCCTCGGTGAGCGAGGTTCGGGCGAGCAGCTCACGCTTCCACTGTCGGCCCGCGACCGTGTTGGTCACCAGGATCAGAGTGGTGGCCTTGGCCTTGGCCATCGCGGCGGCCCCGACCATGGTCTTTCCGGCGCCACAGGGCAGCACGACCACGCCCGAGCCGCCGGCCCAGAACGAGTCGGCGGCCATCTGCTGGTAGTCGCGCAGTTCCCACTGCTCTTCCTCGGTCGACAGCGCGATCTCATGCGCCTCGCCGTCGACGTACCCGGCGAGGTCGTCGGCGGGCCAGCCCACCTTGAGCAGTTCCTGCTTGAGACGGCCGCGCTCGGAGGGATGCACGACCACGGTGTCGGCGTCGATGTCCGCTCCGAGCATGGGGGCGATCTTCTTGTGCCGCTTGACCTCGGCCAGCACCGCCGGATCGAGCGAGACCAGGGTCAGGCCGTGGACGGGGCTCTTGACCAGCTGCAGCCGGCCGTACCGGTCCATGGTCTCGGCGATGTCCACGAGCAGCGGCTGCGGCACGGGGAAACGCGAGTAGGTGATCAGCACGTCGACGACCTGCTCGGCGTCGTGTCCGGCGGCGCGTGCGTTCCACAGCGCCAGCGGGGTGATCCGATAGGTGTGCACGTGCTCGGGGGCGCGCTCGAGTTCGGCGAACGGCGCCAGCGCCTGGCGGGCGTCGGCGGCCTGATCGTGGGCGATCTCCAGCAGCACGGTCTTGTCGGACTGGACGATCAGCGGTCCACCACTCACTTCGGGCCTCCTCGATGACTCTCGCCGGGTCCGCGTGGGCCCGACCTATCCAGTGTCCTGGAAATCGCGGGACCGCGTCGGGGCCGACCGAATCGGCCTCCCGCACGAGTTCCCCCGCCCCGGTTTGGACGACCACACGCAGGGATTTCACTCGTTTCTCGCGACTGGTGTCGTCCAAGCTCTGCCGCCTGCCGCCTGCCGCCTGCCGCGTGCCGCCTGCCGCCCGCAGTTCGCTGCCCCGCCACCGCAACGGGGGCTGCGCAACGCGGCACGCGCCACCTATCAGGTTTTCGCGCCGCCTATTGCATCGTGTGCCACCCATTGGATCCGATGGGTGGCGCGCATCCTGATAGGTGGCGCGAAAATCTGATAGGCGGCGAGGTGTAGAAGGGCGGTTCCGCGATACGGATCGGCTTCCGGCGGTGGGCGCGGTCGCAGACAGCGGCATGGCAGTGGACGCAGACGGCGGCAGGGCAGCGGGCGCAGACGGCGGCAGGGCAGCGGGCGCAGACAGCGGCAGGGCAGGGGGCGCAGACCGCGGCGGGGCAGCGGGCGAAGGCGCAGGCATCGGCCACCGCCGCAGGCGCGCCCTGGCCGGCTCAGCGCGTCGGGTCGACGTCCGCCACGGAGATGACCCGGTGCAGCGGCAGGGTGACGGCCTCGGCGGTGTCGGGCTCAATGCCCTCGACGCGCCCTCCGCCCACTGACGCCGGCACGATCAGCCGCGCGGTGGACCGGCCCTGCGCGTCGACCACCGAGACGGTCACCGCGGTTCCGGTGGAGGCGGCCTCGTGCAGGCGGGCGATCGCGGCCTCGCCGGTGTAACCGCCCGCGCCGCCGGGGCCGCCCGCACCGGTGCGGGCGGCGCGGACCCGGTCGGCCGAGCGCATCGCGGCCACGGCGGCACGCAGGTCGGCGGGCCCGGGAGCGCGGGCGGGGATGCGGGGTGCGCGCCCGGGGCTGGAGGCGTGGACTCGCGCGACGGGCCGGCTCAACGCCACGACCGCCCCGGAGGTGTCCTCGACGACCGGCGCGTACCCGTCCTCCCGCAGCGCCTCGACCAGGTCGAGCGGCCGAGCCTGCGAGATGAGCACGGTCGGGGCCACCATCCGCAGGGCGCATTTCTCGGCGGCGGGCGAGCCGAGCACCTGGGCGACGAGCGACGGGTCGTCGCAGCGTACGAACGACAACGCCGTCCCCACCCGCAGTCGCCCGTGCCGGCGCGCGACGTCCTCGACGAGGTAGTCCAGCGACTGCGGCACCGGCGTGACGGAGGTGCGGGTGAGGAGGTCGCGGACCCCGGAGGCGGTGCGCCCGGCGTCGAGGGCGCGCCGCAGCGAGGACTCGGTGACGCGGTAGGTGGTGGCGGCGCCGGCTGACTCGACGTCCGCGAGCAGCGCGAACTCGGCCGCGAGCTCGGGAACGAGGGGCCCTGGCGCGAGGATCGTCAGGTCGGCCTGCACGATCACCTCGGAGACCGGGTCGGGCAGCGCCGCCGCGAGGACCGGCTCGAGTTCCTCGACGGTCGGTGCCGCGCCGGGCGCGCCGGCGGTGGTCGCGGCGGGGGAGCCGTCCACCAGCATGCGGGCGGCGCTGGTGGCGGTGGTGACGACGACGAGGCCCAGCCGCCGTGCTTCGGACACCGTCTCGGTGACCGGCGACCCGCCGGCCCGGGAGAACCACACCGGCGAGAACCAGCGCACCACCTCGGGCAGCAGTGTGTCCCCGGGTTCGGCGGCCGGGTCGAGGCGCGCGAGGGCGCCCAGGACACGCGCACGTTCGGCGGCGGGAGGCGGGCCGACGGGATCGCCGAGTGCCGGGACGGTGCCGCCGCCTTCGAGTTCGGCGCCCACCCGCCACGGTGCGCGCGGCATGGACCACCACGCCAGGACCAGTTCGGCCCAGCGCCGGGCGGGCTCCCGGGCGGACCAGATGTCGGCGGCCTCGGTGGGAGCCCACACGGAGTCGTAGGCGATGTCCCCGACCTCGGTGTCGCCCACGGCGATGAGTCCGGCCGCCGCCAGGATCTCCAGCAGCAACGGGAGCTCGGACTCCTCCAGCTGCGCGGCCCGGGCGACGCGGCGCAGCTCGCGCACACCCACGCCGCCGGCCTTGAGCGTGGTCAACGGGATCGTCGACAGGGCGGCGAGGACGGAATCGCAGCGGTGCAGCAGGTCGAGCGCGGCCACGCCGCCCGAGGCATCGGCGTTCTTGGCGGCCTTGCCGGTGCGGCCGTCCACCGGGTCGGCCCACGCGGGCAGGTCCAGCAGTGACGGGCCGCTGGTGGCGCCGATCGTCGCGGACGCGGAGGCGGAAGCGGTGCCGGAAGCAGTCGCTGCGGAAGCGGTGGCGGGACGCGCGCCGTGGCGCGCCCGGTCCAGGGCGTGGGCGCGCGGGATGACCACCTCGCCGGGGCCCGACCCGGCCCGGTCGCCGGCCGGGCCCCGGCCGCTGGGTCCGCTGGCGCCTGCGTCCCCGCCGGTGGTGATCTCGGCGAGGCCTGCGGCGGCGAGCTCGGCGGCCGCGGCCCGGACGGACTCGGACGCGCCGGATCCCAGCGCACCGACCGGGGAACGGCCGCGGGCGATCGCCTCGAGCACACCCGACGCCGGAGCGGACAATCCCGCCCACGCCTCCTCGAGCGAGGTCCCGGCGGGTTCGCCCGGGTGCGGCGCCACCACAGGTGCGGCAGAGATTGCCGACGCGGTGACCGGAACCAGCCGGGCACCGTCCTCCTCTCCCCAGATCAGGGCGAGGTCCCGGAGACGGGCGACGGCGGTGGGGAATGGGGCGGTGTCGTCGTCCTTGCGGTTTTTCTTTGACTTGTTGCTGCCGACCCCGAGACGTTCCGCGACCGCCGACAGGGGGACGGCCCCGGAATCGGCACCCAACGCGGCGGCCGTGGCCAGCACCAGTAGCTCCGGCCACGACAGCGTGCCCATCGCCCGCGCGGTGGACGCAGGCAACCGCAGCCGCGAGGCCAACACCTCCAGCGACGCGGGGGCGGGCGTGGCCACGTCCGGGCGCAGGGTGCACATGCGCACGAGGGCGTCGTCGGACTGCTCGGCGAGCCAGGCGGGAAAGCCCGGTTCGCCGGCGCTCGGGCGGGACGTGGCGCGGGAGGTCGACATGATCCGTCCCAGCCTAGTGACGTCGGCGCGGGTGTGCGCGCGTGCGCCGGGCGAGGGCCGTGACGGTATCCGACCCACTTGCTGACACAGTGCGCCCGAGGTGAGAGACTTGCAGCGTGGCTGCCAAGAAGAAACTGACCTATGACAACCCGGGATGGCCCGACGCCTCGTTCGGCGAGCACCCGGTCACCGAACTCGCCGCGCTGGTCGCGGGCGGACTGTCGCCGTTCGGCGAGGAGCGCTTCCCGCTCCCGCACGAGCGTCTGCACTACGTCCACCCGGAGACCGTGGTCAACAAGACCGTCCGGGCCTGACGCGGCGCCGACACAGCGGACAACGAAGGGCCGCCACTCCCTGGAGGGGGTGGCGGCCCTTTCGTGTGCGTCCGAACTAGGACGCGAGGCCCGTCGCGCCGTGGGTCGGTGGCCGACCCACGGCGTTGAGCATCAGTTCAGGTAGGTCGCGAAGAAGTTGTCGACCGCGTCCTGGTTGGCGGCGTAGGCGCTGTCGATGGCGTCCTGGTTGGCCTCGTAGGTCGGCAGGACCGGCAGCGCGATACCGCGGGCCACGGCCTCGTCGTGCAGCGTCTGGGCATGGTCGGAGGCGGTGACGGCCTCGGGGGCCTCCTCGGCCGCGGGAGCGGCCGGGGCCGGAGCCGGGTTCGGGGTGAGGTTGTTCACGTCACGCGGGGTCGGCGCGGAGTTCAGGCCCAGCTTGGACGAGCAGGCGGGCCAGGCGCCCCAGCCCTGGCCGGCCAGCGTCTTCTCGGCGATCGCGATCTGCTGCTCGCGCGAGGCCTGGTTGGCGGTCGGCGCGAACTGGGTGCCACCGTAGGCGGCCCAGGTGCCCTGCGAGAACTGCAGGCCGCCGTGGTAACCGTTGCCGGTGTTGATGCCCCAGTTGCCGCCGGACTCACACTGCGCGAGGCGGTCCCAGTCGGAATCCGGGGCGGCGTTGGCGCCGGGCGCGAAGGCCAGGCCGGCGGCCGAGAGGGCGGTGCCCGCGATGACGGCCTTGACGGCGGTCTTCGGCGCGGAGGAGGTGGTGGCGGCGCGGTGGCGTCCGGTGTTCGAGGTCATGTACGCGTCAGTCCTTTTCACTCTGTGCCTACGGGGTGAGCTGTCGGGTTCGGACGAGTGTGTCCGGCCGCCGCTGGCGGCTTCACCCCAAGGCGACCGTCTGGCCGCCGGGCCCGGCGTGGGCCCTGTCGGGTCCCCCGTCTCCGCCCGGTTAATGGATTGGTCACATCGGCCGCAGGGCGGAGTTCGGGGGTGCGTCCGATGCCAACTCGCTGACGAGTCTGGAAAGAACTGTAGCGGTTCGATGCGGGATCGTCACCATTCTGAAATAAAACCTGGTGGGACGGCGCGAATCGGTGAGTTGTTATCCCCCCGTTACCTGGGGCGTTACCACAAAGGTGCCGTTTGTCACACCTTCGGCGGACGTGAACCCAGAATCGCGTACAGGAGTCCCAGGACGAATCCGGTCGGTGTGAACAGCATCGCGACCAGGTAGAGGATGGTCGGCGCGTCCCGGCCGAGGATCAACGGGGTGCCCGCAGCGATGATCGTGAAGATCACGCCGATGCTGAAGATCACCATTGCGGTGATGAAGAGACCACGACGACGAGGCGCCGTGCTGCTCGCCCCGGTCACGGAAGGGGCGGCCTCGGACCCGGCCGGGGCCCAGGGGTCGGTGGCATCTGTCGGGCGCTGGTCGTCGGAGCTCACAGGGGGCAGGGTACCGCCCCCGCCGGGACGGGTACCAACGCGGATGGCTATGTGGGTAGGGGTATTGTCGGAGCATCAGTTGAGGTCGTGGTCGCGCAGGTGCGCGCCTGTGTCTAGAGGGGGATCGCGGTGCCCAGCGGCAAGGTAAAGTGGTTCGACGCGGAGAAGGGCTTCGGCTTCCTGTCCCAGGAGGGCGGGGAAGACGTCTACGTGCGCGCCGACGCGCTGCCCGCCGGGGTCGAGACGCTGCGCCCGCGTCAGCGCGTCGAGTTCGACATGGTCTCCGGCCGCCGCGGCCCGCAGGCACTGCGCGTGGTGGTCCACGACGAGCCCGCCACCGCCGGCGCCGAGGAGCGAACCCCGCGCACCGGCCCCCGCCGCTCGGCCGACGAACTCCACGGCATGGTCGAGGACATGATCAAGGTGCTCGAGTCGACCGTGCAGCCCGAGCTGCGCCGAGGCCACCGGCCCGACGCCAAGGTCTCCGGCCGGGTCGCCTCCGTGCTCCGCGCGGTCGCCCGCGAACTGGAGCCGTAGCTTCCGGCCGGATGGCAGTCAGATAGCTGAACACAGATGCCGTGACGGCGCCGATCGAGATGATCGGCGCCGTTTCGCGTGCCGGGTCAGTCGGCCGCGGTACCGGCGCTGGCGCCGGCTGCGTCGGCGTAGAGGAAGCTCATCGACCACTCGCCGTTGAGGATGGTCGGCTCGCCGGCGGCGTCGTAGACCACCGGGACCGAGCGGATGGCCAGGCCCTCGATGCGGCCCTCCTCCTCGGTCTCCACCGGGATCAGCAACTCGCTGGCGCTGTTCGCCTCGACCGTGAAGTCGCGGGTGCCACCCTCGCGCACCTCGTAGACGTTCAGCGTGGAGTCCTTCAGTTCGGTCGGCAGACGCACCGTCAGCGTGTGCTCGCCGTGGATCAGGAACTCGGGCACAGGGTTGGTGTATGAGTTACCGTCCAGGTCCGTGGCGGTGAACGGCAGCGCCGACTGCTGCCCCCGGTCGGTGGCCACGGTGATCTGCGGCAGCACCCCGAACCGCGCCTCCGACCCCTTCCACGCACCGACGATCGCGGAGATCATGATGATCACCCACGCCAGGATCGCCCAGGTGATCGGGCGGACGCGGAGGCCGGTCGATTCGGAATCGCTGCTGGAGGTCACGGCTCTATTCTGCCGACTTCGTCGTCGTCGGACTCATCGGGGTCACCAGGGGTGGGGTCCCCTGGGGCGTGGGGGACGCCGGGCTCGCGGGGTGAGTCGGGCGCGCGAGGTGCGCGGGGCGCGCCGGGACCGTCGGCGACGCGCGGCTCACCGGGGAAGCGGGGCCGGTTGCCGCCGAGGCCGGGCACGAGGGTCGAGCCGCGCGCGGTGAGCAGCGACTGGGTGAACATCACCGCGGACACCACGGCGACCACCGAGAAGCCGATCGTGAAGTCCGGCGGCAGCAGCACGCCCAGCGCCCCGCCGAACACCCAGGCCAGCTGCAGCGCCGTCTCCGAACGGCCGAACGCCGACGAGCGGGCGGCGTCGGGGATGTCGGTCTGGATCGAGGAGTCGAGAGCGACCTTGCCCAGCGCACTGCCGATCGCCGCGACGAGGGCGAACACCGCCGCCATCCAGAGGGAGCCCAGGAACGCGGCCACGACCGCCGTCGACAGTGCGGCACCCGCGGAGACGGTGGCGATCCGGCCCGGTCGGCCCAGCGGCAGACGCGCGCCCACGGCGTTGCCGGCGAAGGTCCCCAGGCCGCCCGCGGCGCCGGCGATGGCCAGCAGTCCGGCCTGCTCGATGGCGGAGGCGTTCTCCTGCGCCTTGGCCACGAACGCCAGGAACAGGGTGAGGAAGCCGGTCATGAACCGCATCAGCGCCTCGGCCCACAGAGTGGCCAGCACGCCCCGGCCCAGCGGGCGCGTGAGCACCGCCTTGAGCCCGCGCGTCAGCGAGCCGCGCTCGACGCGCAGGGTGGCCGACTCTTCGTCGTGGGAGGCCTCGGCGCGCGGGGGGATCGTCATGGCGACGTACGCGGCCACCAGCGCGACCGCGGCCAGCAGCCACAGCGCGGCCTGCGAGTGCCAGATCCACGCCACCGCCGCGGCGGCCGCGCCCGCCACGACGCTGCCGCAGACGTGACCCAGCACGGTCAGCCGCGAGTTGGTGCGCACCAGGTCCAGTGCGGGCGGCAGCACGTGCGGCGTGATGGACGCCTTGACCACCCCGAACGTCTTGGACAGTACGAGCATCCCGAGCGCCAGCGGATAGAGCAGCCACGAGTCGAAGTTCAGTGCCAGGATCACCGCGAGCACCGCGCGCAGGGTGAACGTCAGCGACACGGTCAGGCGGCGGCCGCTGCGCAGCCGGTCCAGGGCGGGCCCGATCACCGGTGCGATGAGCGCGAACGGCGCGACCGTCACCAGGAAATACAGGGCGACGTTGCCGCGCGACTCGGCGGTGGCGGCGGAGAAGAACAGGGTGTTGGCCAGCGCCACCGCGAGGATCGCGTCACAGGCGAAGTTCGCGACCGTGACGTAGCTCAGTGGTGCGAGCCCGGAGCGGTCGGCGCCGTCGGCGTGGAAGACGCGGCGGGCGCCCCGGCCGACCGAGCCGGCGGCGCGGCGCGTCGAGGCGGCGGCCCGCCGGGAGTTGCCCGCGGCGCGGCTGTCCGGGCCGGTGGCGGCCTCACGCACCGAGGCGCACCTCGTACATCGTCGGCCACATCTTGCCGGTCACCAGCAGGTTCTCCGAGTCGGGCAGTGCGGCGATGCCGTTGAACACCGCGTCGGTGTGGTCCGGCCGGGGCTGCTGCAGGTGCGAGGCATCGTAGATGTCGGTGACCACGCCCGTCGCGGGGTCGATGCGGATGATCTCGCTGGTCATGAACACGTTCGCCAGCACGGAGCCGTTCACGCACTCGAGCTCGTTGATCCACGGCACCGGCTCCCCGCCCGCGGTCACGCTCACGGCCCCGGTGGGCTCGAAGGTCACCGGGTCGCGGAACGTCAGCTGGTCGGAGCCGTTGCTCATGATCAGCTGCTCGTCGTCGTAACACAGGCCCCAGCCCTCGCCCTCGTACCGCATCTCCTCGCGCACCTCGAGGGTCTGCGGGTCGCGGTCGTGCGCGACCTGGTTCTTCCAGGTCAGGGTCCACAGAGTCTCGGGGGTCAGGGCCAGGCCCTCGCCGAACTCACGGTCCGCCATCGGCACGGACACGGAGACGTCCCCGCCATCCAGCGGCCGGCGCTGGACCTGGGAGCCGCCGTAGGTGCCGGTCGACTCGTAGATCTGTCCGTCCGCCACCTCCAGGCCCTGGGTGAAGAGCCCCGGATCGTGGGGCATCTCGCGCACGACCTCGACGGTGCCGCGGTTCGGCTGCGGCTCGACCTGGCCCACCACGACATTGGGCGGCCAGGGTGAGACTGCCTCTCCGCCACCGCCACCGCCACCGCCACCGCCACCGCTACCGCTGCTGCCGGCGCCGGCGGGCGCGCTCGACGACGCGAGCGAGGCCTCGGTCTCGGCGGGAGCGGGCTCACCAGACGAGCACGCCGTGAGGCCCCCGACGAGGGCGAGGGACAGCATGAGCGGACCGACGGGGCCGAGGAACCTGCGCATGACCCCAGGATGCCGCACGACGGGCCGGAACGTGACGTCCCGCCGCGGATGCGCATAATGGGAGGGGTGAACACCGAGGTAAGCACGGATCAGGAGGCGGGCGTCGTGGGCGTCGACGACCAGTCGGACGCCGCGGGCACCGACCCGGAGTCGGGCTTCGATGCGGCGCTGCGTGAGCGGCTGTCCTCCGGCGTGGAGGTGGCCCGCGCGGCAGTCGAGGAGTTCGCCGGCGCCGGCGTGGGGGAGCACCTCGGGTCCGAGGTCGAGGCCGCGTTCACCACCACCCATCGTTTCGGTGCGGATCTGTCCGGGTACCGCGGGTGGTACTGGGCGTGTGTGCTGGCGTTGGTGCCGGGCGGGGAGCTGACGGTCGACGAGATCGCGTTGCTGCCCGGGGACGAGGCGCTGATCGCGCCCGAGTGGGTGCCGTGGGATCAGCGGGTGCGTGCCGGCGACCTCGGTGCGGGGGACCTGCTCCCGCCTGGTGACGACGACGAGCGGCTCGTACCCGGACACACGCTCACCGGTGACGATGCCCTGGACGAGCTGGCCGGACCCATCGGTCTCGGTCGTGAGCAGCACCTGAGTCGGGAGGGCCGCGCCCTGGCGGCCGAGCGGTGGTCGGCCGTTCGCGGGCCGGACGCCGAGATCGCCCGCAGCGCCAAGTACCACTGTGGGAGCTGCGGTTTCCTGGTGCCGGTGGCGGGCTCGCTGAGCACCATGTTCGGGGTGTGCGCCAACGAGTTCTCGGCCGACGGCCAGGTGGTGCACCTGCAGTACGGCTGCGGCGCCCACAGCGCGGTGGAGAAGCCGAAGGACACGAGTCCCGCGATCCCGGACGCGTTCGACGACGCCGCCGTCGACGTGGTGGTCCTGCCGCAGCAGCTCAAGGCCGCCGCACAGGCGCGCGCAGAGGCCGATTCCGACCGGTCCGCCGGCGCCGATGCCGATCGGCCTGCCGGCGCCGACTCCGAGCAGCCTGACGAGAAGCCGACCGGCCAGGACTCCGAATCCGCTTCCTGAGCTTCGGCCCCCGCCCGTGTGGTGGACGTACTGCTCGAGGATTCGCGGATTGTCGAGCTGGATGTCGAGTGAATCCGGGGCGACTGCTGAGCGGTGAGTGGCCGGGATGGGCGATGGCGTTGTCGTCGGAGCGGCGGTGAGCGGCGCGTGAGGTCAGTTGGCGGCGGGCTGGTCGGCGACGCGGTCGAAGTCGAGGCCCTCCTGCGCGCCCGCACTGCCCGCGATCACCGCGCGGCGCTGGAGTGCGTACACCGCGGTGCCGACCGCGCCCACGCCCACACCGACCGCGCACAGGATGACCGTGCGCATGTCACCGTCGAAGAAGAGCATCTGCGCCAGTAGCGCGATCGTCCACGCCAGGGTGCCGATCAGCATCGGCGGCCGCGGATCCAGCAGGTACGACGGGATCGGCGGCACCCGACGCTCTGGCCGGGGGTGTTCGGGGGCGGGGGACGCCTCGGACGCGGACGGGCCGTGGGGCTGCTGAGGCACATGGTGCGCCTGAGGCTCCGCTGAGTCGTCCGTCATGACCGCGACGCTACCGCAGGCCGACGGACGGTTACTCTATGACGGTTCCTCAACTCCTCGCCTGGAAGGCCGTCAGATGTCGCAGAGCACCGGGGCCCCCTCACAGCCCCCCGCGCAGATCGGCGCGCTCGATCGCTATTTCAAGATCAGCGAGCGTGGCTCGTCGGTGTCGCGCGAGGTGCGCGGTGGCCTCGTCAGCTTCTTCGCGATGGCCTACATCATCATCCTCAACCCGCTGATCCTCGGATCCGGGACGGACGTTGAGGGTAACCAGCTGTCGATCGTCGAGATCGCGGCCGTCACCGCTTTCACGGCCGGCGTCATGACGATCGCGTTCGGCGCCATCGCGCGGTATCCGTTCGCGTTCGCCACCGGCCTCGGCATCAACTCGCTGGTTGCCGTGACCATCGCGCAGCAGGTGACCTGGGCGGAGGCCATGGGCCTGGTGGTGATCGAGGGCATCATCATCGTGATCCTGGCGATCACCGGGTTCCGCACGGCCGTGTTCAACGCCGTGCCGCCGGAGCTCAAGGCGGCCATCGCGGTGGGCATCGGTCTGTTCATCGCCATGGTCGGCGTGGTGGACTCCGGGTTCGTGCGCCGCATCCCCGACGCCGCCGGCACCACCGTGCCCGTCGGACTGGGCATCGGCGGCTCCATCGCCTCCTGGCCGACCTTCGTCTTTGTGGTGGGTCTGCTGCTGTGCGGCGTGCTCGTGGCGCGCCGGATTCGTGGCGGGCTGTTCATCGGCATCGTCGTGACCGCGATCTTCTCCGTGATCGTCGAGGCCATCGCCGGCGCCGGGCCGTCCTTCGTCGACGGCGAGCCCAACCCCACCGGCTGGAGCCTCGCGGTACCCGCCATCCCCGACTCCCTCGGCGGGATCCCCAACCTGTCACTGATCGGTGAGGTCGACCTCATCGGTGCGTTCACCCGCATCGGCCCGCTGGCCGCCGGGCTGTTCGTCTTCACCCTGCTGCTCGCCAACTTCTTCGACGCGATGGGCACGTTCACCGGCCTCGGCAAGGAAGCCGAGCTCATGGACTCCAAGGGCAACCTGCCCAACATGAAGGCCGCGCTGGTCGTCGAGGGCTTCGGTGCCGTCGCCGGCGGTCTGACGTCGTCGTCGTCCAACACGGTTTTCCTCGAGTCCGCCTCGGGCATCGCCGAGGGCGCCCGGACCGGCCTGGCGAACATCGTCACCGGCACGCTGTTCCTGCTCGCCATGTTCTTCACGCCGCTGTACGAGGTCGTGCCCGTCGAGGCGGCGGCGCCCGCGCTGGTGATCGTCGGTGCGCTCATGATCTCGCAGATCAAGCAGATCGACCTGACGAACTTCGCCGTGGCCCTGCCCGCGTTCCTCACGATCGTCGCGATGCCGTACACCTACTCGATCGCCAACGGCATCGGCATCGGGTTCATCGCCTGGGTCGTCATGGCCACCGCGACCGGGAAGGCGCGAACCGTGCACCCGATCCTGTGGATCGTCGCGGCAGCGTTCGTGGTGTTCTTCGGCATCGGGCCGATCACCGACGCGCTGGCCTGAGGGACTGAGTGACTGAATTACCGAAGGTCTCGGCGGGGTTGGAGTGACCGGGATGCGAGTCGTCGACGTCACCGACCCCGCCGACCCACTTCTGGATGACCTGCGGGATCTCAACAAATCCGACCGCCGGCCCGATCTGCCCGGCGGCCGCGGCCTGGTGATCGCCGAGGGCACCTACGTCGTGGGGCGGATGCTGCTCTCGCGATTCGACCCGCACGTCATACTGGGAACCGACTCGCGACTGGCGCAGCTGCGACGCGAGGCGGCCGCCGAGGGCTGGGACGCCGACGAGCGGGCCGGCGACGCGATCTACCTGCGGGCGTCGAAAGATCTGATCAGTGAGGTGATCGGGTTCCGGTCCAGTCGCGACATCCTCGCCGCCGCCGACCGGCCCGAGCCACTGTCCGTCGAGTCCGTGGTGGACGGGGCGCAGACGCTCGTCGTGCTCGAGGGCGTCAACGATCCCGAGAACCTCGGCGCCATCTTCCGCAACTGCGCGGCCCTCGGCGTGGACGGCGTGTTGTTCGGCGCCGCCGCCGGGGACCCGCTGTACCGTCGGGTGGTCCGGGTGTCGATGGGGCACGTGCTGCGGCTGCCGTTCGCGCACCTGCCGGGTACCCCCACCACGTGGCAGCGATCACTCGAGGGACTGCACGAGCAGGGATTCAGGACCGTCGCGCTGACGCCCTACGCCGATACACCGCTGTCCCGGGCCGTGGACGCCGAGAAGGTCGCGTTCCTGCTCGGCGCCGAGGGGCCGGGGCTCACCGAGCACGCGATGAAGGCCTGCGACGTGCGGGCCGCGATCCCGATGGCCGACGGGACCGACTCGCTCAATGTGGCCACGGCGGCCGCGGTGGCGTTCTACGAGCGGGCGCGCGAGGGCTGACGAGGCCGGCTGGGGCTGGGCGGGCCCGGGGTCAGCGGGGGGCGTACATGATCACGCCGACGCCGATCAGGCAGAGGAGCGCACCGGAGATGTCCCAGCGATCGGGCCGGAAGCCGTCCATGGCCATCGCCCAGATCAACGAACCGGCCACGAAGACGCCGCCGTAGGCCGCGAGGATCCGTCCGAAGTTCGCATCAGTCTGCAGCGTCGCCACGAAGCCGTAGGCGCCCAGCGCCGCAACACCCAGGCCGATCCAAATCCAGCCGCGGTGCTCGCGCACGCCCTGCCAGACCAGCCAGGCGCCGCCGATCTCCAGCAGCGCCGCGAAGCCGAACAGCAGGATCGACTTGGCAACGGTCATGCCTGGTCCCGGTCGTCTGGGTGCTGTCCATGGTCCCGGTCGCCGGGGTGACTTCTGCGGTCGCGCTTGCCGGCGGAGGCATCGTTCCTCCCGCGGCGCAGCGGGCTGACGCCCTTGCGGACCACGTCGCCCACGCGACCGGCGAGCCCACCAGCCAGGCCACTCGCGACACCGCGGAGGCCGCGGCCCGAGGAGCGGGCCCGGTCGGCGAAGGGGATGCGCTCGTAGTCGTCGTCGTAATAGGGGGAGGTGGTGGTCTCGTCGTCCTCTCCGGCGTCGCGACGGGCGGCGGCGTGCAACTCCGCGCGGCCCGGGCCGTCGGCCAGGTGCAGGGCGGGGCCCGGCGGCGTGTGCTGGCGGACCTCGCGGCGGCCATCTGTGGCGAAGCCGTCGACCGGCACGTCCAGACCGCCGGGTTCGAGGTCGAAGCCCAGCCAGTCGCGGTGCGCGGCGTGCAGGAGCGCGGACGCGGAGAATGGCAGGGCGAGCGGGTTGTCGTCGGCGCCCTCGAGCGGGAACTCGCCGGCCCAGTACGGGCGCTCGAACGGCAGGGGCATGCCCTCGTCCTCGACGATCCTGTCGTCGGCGGCCGCGAAGGAACGCACCAGCGTGCCCGACTCCCAGCGGCCGAACCCGCTCACGCCCGAGTCGGGATCGTAGGAGAACTCCAGCACGGTGGGGGTGTCGACCAGCCGCAGCCATACCGGGTCGGTCTCCGAGGGCTTGACCGGGTGGCTGATCGGCGTCTGCACCACCGTCAGACCCGGGAACGACCCGATGTAGATCTCGCCCGCGCCCGCCGAGGCCGAGCGATTGAGCGGGAAGTGGCCGAGCGAGGCCACCGTGACCTTGGGATACAGCCGCGACAGCAGACGCCGGGCGAATCCCGGGTCGGAGCGGACGCCCGAGCGGAACAGCGCGGCGGGGACGTCTGTGGACAGGTACCAGAAGGTCGCGACGTGATGGCCCATGGCGCGGCGTCAGTCGTCCTTGCTCCGGACACCGAGCAGGACGTCCTCCCACGACGGCATCGTCGGATGACGGCGCGAGGGACGACGCTCGGGTTCGGTGGGGGTGTGCTGGAGGAAGTCGTCGGCGTCGTCGTCGGACTCCTCGCGGTCCTTGTCGGAGGCGCCGGCGCGCCGGGGCTCGCCCGCGGCGGGTGCGGGACGGTCATCTCGGTCATCCCGCGAGACGGCCGGGCGCGGGGAGTCCGACCGCTCGGATGCGGGGCGCTCGTCGCGGGAGTCCGGCGGTGTCACGGCGGCCGGCGGCACGGCCGCGGGGCTGCCGCCGGCCGACGACATCCGCGGCGCGGCGGGAGGCTCGACGGCGGGGGTGGGCCGATCGGATTCCACGCGGGCCAACGAAGGAACGGAGCGTACGGGCGGCGGACCGGCCGGCAGCGGGGGCCGCGAGGACACGGTGCGCAATGCGGCCGCCTTGGACGGGTCGAGGACCCGCTCGGCCTCCTCGTCGAGCGGGCGAGCCGAACCGCCGTGGGAGTCGGGGACGAAGGACCAGGTGGCGCGGGCGTCGTCCGACAGCCCGGCTGGCCACGAGATGGCCACCACCCAGCCGCCCGAGCGGTCGCGCCAGGCGTCCCACTTCACGAGCTCCGGGTCGATGCCGCGTTGGTCGAGGGCCGCGTCCACCTTGTCCGCGAGCGTGTCCAGCGACGGCCCGTCCGACATCACCGGGTGCGCGGACCGGGCCAGGTCAGCGGCGTTCGAGCGCTCCAGCAACACCGGGATCGCGAACCCCTCGATGCGGGACAGTGACACCCCGGCGTCGGCGGCCACCTCCTCGGGGGAGGCGCCGTGCCGGATGCGGTCCTGGATCTCGCGGGGCCGGAGCGTGCCGGTCACCGGCGCACGATCAGCTCCACCGCCGGCGACGTACTCGCCACGGGCGGCAGCACGGAAGCGGTCGTCGAGCGGAACGGAGAACTTCTCGCCGGAGTCCGGGACCTCGCATTCGACCAGCGATGACTCGGTGTCGACCCCGATGATCCTCAGCTTCCGCATGCCGCCTCCTGACTCCTCACGGCCCCACCGGGGACTCGAACGGTCCACTACCCGGGGCCTGGGCGTTGGACCACATGGTAGGGCAGCGCAGCCCACCCGGCGCGCGGACGGGCCGGGTGGGCTGCGGAAATCTGCAGATCTAGAGTGACAGGCGTCAGGAGAGCTCGCCCACCACGTGGTCGATGCAGCGGGTCAGCTGCGTGACGTCCTCGGGGTCGATGGCCGGGAACATGCCGATGCGCAGCTGGTTGCGCCCGAGCTTGCGGTACGGCTCGGTGTCGAGGATGCCGTTCGCGCGCAGGGTCTTGGCGACCTTGGCGGCGTCGATCTTCTCGTCGAGGTCGATCGTGCCCACGACCTGCGAGCGGTGCGCCGGCTCCGTGACGAACGGGGTGGCGTACTCGCTGGCCTCGGCCCAGTCGTACAGGCGCGAGGAGGAGTCCTTGGTCCGCGCGACGCACCAGTCGAGGCCGCCCTGGGCGTTCATCCACTCGACCTGGTTGGCGAACATCAGCAGCGTGGCCACCGCGGGGGTGTTGTACGTCTGGTTCTTGGCCGAGTTGTCCACGGCGGTGGGCAGCGACAGGAAGTCGGGGCACCAGCGGTCGGTCGCGGCGATCTCGGCCACGCGCTCGAGCGCGGCCGGGCTCATGATGGACACCCAGATCCCGCCGTCGGAGGCGAAGCACTTCTGCGGGGCGAAGTAGTAGACGTCCGTGTCGGCGACGTCGACGGGCAGCCCGCCGGCGCCGGAGGTGGCGTCGATCGCGAGCAGCGCGTTCTCCGAGCCCGCCGGGCGCGACACGGGCAGCATGACGCCGGTCGAGGTCTCGTTGTGCGCCCAGCCGATCAGGTCGACGGACGGGTCGGAGGTCGGCTCGGGGGCGGAGCCCGGGTCGGCGGAGATGACGATCGGGTCCGCCAGGAACGGCGCGCCGCCGGTGACCTTGGCGAACTTCGAGGAGAACTCGCCGTAGGTCAGGTGCAGCGACTTCTCGCGCACGAGCCCGAACGCGGCGGCGTCCCAGAACGCCGTGGTGCCGCCGTTGCCCAGGACGACCTCGTAACCCTCTGGCAGGGAGAACAGCGACGACAGTCCATCGCGCACGCGGCCCACGACGTCCTTGACCGGCGCCTGGCGGTGGCTGGTGCCCATCACGGTGGTGGCGGCCTCGGACACGGCCTCGATCTGCTCGGGGCGGACCTTGGACGGGCCGCAGCCGAAGCGGCCGTCGGCGGGCTTCAGGTCGGCGGGGATGGTGGGCAGCTGATCGCTCATGCTTCTGGGGTGCCGTTCCTTGTCGAGGGTTGGGATAGGGACATCGTAGTCGGGGGTCGCCCCCGCGCCGAGTAGCGTCTGAGGGCATGGAGGAATCCGCCCCCGATCGGGTCGCCGGAGACGACGTCGTCGTCGTCACTCCGGAGGCCCCCACCGACGTCCTCGAGCCCACCGACTTCGACACGATGCGCGTCGGGTACGGCCTGCACGAACGCCTGGACGTGGCCGACCTGCACGGCGGGTGGTTGCCGCTGTTCACCGACTGGCTCGACGAGGCCGGGCGCCGCGGCGTGCGCGAGCCCAACGCGATGGTGCTGGGCACCGTCGCGGACGGACGGCCGTCGACCCGCACCGTCCTGTGTAAGGGCGCCGACGAGCAGGGGGTGACCTTCTTCACGACGACGACGTCGCGCAAAGGCGCCCAGTTGGCCGTCTCGGGGTTCGCGTCCGTGACGTTCCCGTGGCTGGTCGCCGAACGGCAGGTCCACATGGAAGGGCCCTGCCATCGGATGAGCCGTGTGGACTCGCTCGCGTACTGGCGCACCAGGCCGCGCGGGTCGCAGGTGGCGGCATGGGCCTCGGAGCAGTCGCGGCAGGTCGGGTCGGTCGCGGAGTTGGAGGCGCGGTTCGCCGAGGCCGAGCGGAGGTTCGCGGGGCACGAGGAGATCCCGATGCCCGACAGGTGGGGCGGCTACCGACTCGAGCCCGAGCGCGTGGAGTTCTGGCAGGGCGGGCGCGACCGTTTCCATGATCGCGTGGAATGCCGGCTCGACGGCGGGCGGTGGGTGGTCGCGCGGCTGCAGCCGTGAAGACGCGGGTGTAACGGGTGGGGCCCCTGTGGCGATCGGGGGGAATGCGTGCCAACGCTCTTCGAAGGGTGGGTAGGCGTCACGGTAGGGTGTGGCACAGCACATTCGTGGCGGGACACAGGCCGCCGGGACCAGTCGTCGGAGAGGTAATCGCGTGACCGCAGGCTCGAACGGTTCGGACCGCAATGCAACACTGTCGTACCCCGGCGGTGAGTTGGAACTTGACGTGGTCGATGCCACCTGCGGGAGCGATGCCGTCCAGCTCGGCCCGATGCTGGCCAAGACGGGGATGACCACCCTGGACGTGGGTTTTGTCAACACGTCCTCGTGCACCTCGTCGATCACCTACATCGACGGTGGCGAGGGCATCCTGCGCCACCGCGGTTACCCCATCGACCAGCTGGCGGAGAAGTCCTCGTTCCTCGAGGTCTCCTACCTCCTCATCTACGGCGAGGACCCCACCGAGGCCCAGCTCGCCGAGTTCACCGAGAAGATCATGGGCGAGACGGCCCTGCCCGGTCAGATGATGCCGCTGCTCAAGGCCTTCCCGCTGGACACCCACCCCATGCCCGTGTTCTCGGCCGGCGTGAGCCTGTTCGGCACCCACGGCGACGACCTGGACATCGATGACCCGAAGGCCGTCGACCTGGCGACCGCGCGCCTGCTGGGCCGCGGCCCGACGCTGGCCGCCGCGACCGAGCGGATCCGTACCGGCAACGAGGCCATCGACCCGGATCCCTCGCTCGGCTACGTCGGCAACTTCCTTCGCATGACCTTCGGTCCGGAGTACGAGATCACGGACGAGGTCGTCAAGGCGCTGGACATGCTCCTGCTGCTGCACGCCGATCACGAGCAGAACTGCTCCACCTCGACCGTCCGCATGGTCGGCTCGTCCGAGGCACCGCTGTACGCCTCCATCACCGGCGGCGTGAACGCCCTGTACGGCCCGCTGCACGGTGGCGCCAACCAGGCCGTACTCGAGATGCTCGAGCGCATCCAGTCGGAGGGCGGTGACGCCACCGATTACATGGACCGCGTCAAGAATAAGGTCGACGGCGTGAAGCTCATGGGCTTCGGTCACCGCGTCTACAAGAGCTACGACCCGCGTGCGGCGATCGCCAAGAAGCACGCGCACGCGCTGCTGTCGAAGAGCAACGATCCGCTGCTCGAGATCGCGCTGAAGCTCGAGGAGACGGCGCTGGCCGACGACTACTTCGTCGAGCGCAAGCTCTACCCGAACGTGGACTTCTACACGGGCCTGATCTACCGCGCGATGGGCTTCCCGACCGACATGTTCACCGTGCTGTTCGCGCTCGGTCGCATGCCGGGTTGGATTGCGCACTGGCGCGAGATGCGCGAGGATCCTTCCACCAAGATCAACCGCCCGCGCCAGGTCTACACCGGCCAGGACGAGCGGAACTTCACCCCGATCAGCGAGCGCTGACCGGACTTGTGTCCGGTCGGCCAGAAGCCGGGCGGACCACGACCCGGTCGGCCTGGCGTCGATCGGACATGATCCCGGGCAGTTGACGCTGACCTCGGGACCCCGGACTCCAGGAGGAGAGACCATGGAGAAGCCCGAGATCGACATGCCGGAGGGCCCCGCGCCCACCGAGCTCGTCACTGAGGACATCACGGTGGGCGAGGGCAACGAGGCCGTCGCCGGCGGAAACGTCACCGTCCACTACGTGGGTGTCGACTTCGAGAACGGTGAGCAGTTCGACTCCTCCTGGGATCGTGGTGAATCCATCACCTTCCCGCTGAACGGCCTGATCCAGGGCTGGCAGGAGGGCATCCCGGGAATGAAGGTCGGCGGTCGCCGCAAGCTGGTGATCCCGCCGGACAAGGCCTACGGCACCTCCGCGGCCCTGCACCCGCTGGGCGGCAAGACGCTGGTCTTCGTGATCGACCTGCTCGACGCCTGACCTGCCGGCTGCTGTTAGCGGCCGGGACCGGCTCGTCTGGCCACCGCTGGTTTCGCCCAGCCCCCGCACGACACGACGCCCCGCTTCCTTCCGAGGAGGCGGGGCGTCGCGCATGTGCCGAGCACAGATCCCGTGACGCCGAAACACCGGGCCGCAGCGCGAGATACTCGGGACCCACGTGCGTGCAGCCCGCGCAGCCTCCTGGGGATCCGCTGGCTCTGTGCCGCGGCGTGGACTCCCGCCGGGAAGATGCGCGCCGGGCGCGCCCAGCAGTACACCGAGCCAGCGCATCCGGCCGCAGATGTGCTGGCGCTGTGGCCTGCGCTGGCTGAGCGTACGCAGATGGGGCACTTGCGCTGGGGAGCTGGACCACCGGGGCAGCGCAAGACACCGAGCCAGCGCATCCGAGCCGGCTTGCGCTGGCCGACTGACCACCCGGCGTCCGGCTACTTCTCCCCGCGGAGGAACGGCGCGAGGACGTCCAGCACGGCCGGGTCCTCGATCGTCGACGGCACCGCCACGTCGTCCTGGCCGTCCGCGATCTGCCGCATCGTCTTGCGCAGGATCTTTCCGGAGCGGGTCTTCGGCAGCCCCTGCACCACCGTGCAGTCCCGGAACGTGGCCACGGCGCCGATCTCGTCGCGCACCATGGCGACGAGCTCCGCACGGAGTTCTTCGGGATCGCGCACCTCGCCCGACTTGAGCACGACGTACCCGACCGGCCGCTGCCCCTTGAGCTGATCCTTCACGCCGATCACCGCGGCCTCGGCCACGGCCGGATGCTTGGCGATCACGGCCTCCATGGAGCCGGTCGACAGGCGGTGGCCGGCCACGTTGATCACGTCGTCGGTCCGTCCCATGACGAAGACGTACCCGTCGGAATCGATGTACCCGCCGTCGCCGGTCGCGTAGTAGCCCTCGAAGGTCGACATGTACGAGCTGATGAACCGCTCGTCGTCGTTCCACAGTCCGGCGAGCGTGCCCGGCGCCATCGGCAGCCGGATGGCCAAGTTGCCCTCCTGCCCGGCGGGCACCTCGATGCCCTCCCCGTCGAGCACGACCAGCGCGTAGCCGGGCACGGGCACGGTCGGCGACCCGGGCTTGATGGGCATGGGCTCGAGTCCGCGCAGGTTGGAGGCGATGGGCCAGCCGGTCTCGGTCTGCCACCAGTTGTCCACGACGGGCACGCCCAGCTTGTCGGTGGCCCACTGGTAGGTGTCGGGATCGAGCCGCTCGCCGGCGCAGAACAGGGTGCGCAGCGCGGACAGGTCGTACTTGCCCACCTCGACGCCCTCGGGGTCCTCCTTGCGGATGGCCCGTACGGCGGTGGGGGCGGTGAACAACGCGGTGGCCTTGTGCTCGGCGGCGACCCGCCAGAACGCGCCGGCGTCGGGCGTGCCGACGGGCTTGCCCTCGTAGATGATCGACGTGGCGCCGACGAGGAGCGGGGCGTAGACGATGTAGGAGTGGCCCACCACCCAGCCGACGTCGGAGGCGGTCCACCACACGTCACCGGGCCGGACGCCGTACACGTTGCCCATGGACCAGGCCAGGGCCACCGCGTGGCCGCCGTTGTCGCGGACGACGCCCTTGGGCAGGCCGGTCGTACCGGAGGTGTAGAGGATGTAGAGCGGGTCGGTGGCGGCGACCGGCACGGGGTCGGCGGGGGAGACGCCGACGACGACGTCGTCCCAGTAGCTCCACGTGGTTCCCGGGGTCTCGGGCAACGTCTCGTCCGGGAACTGCTCGTGCCGTGGCGCCACGATGACAGAGCCCGGGGTGTGGCTGGTCAGCTCGAGTGCCTTGGTCACCATCGGGAAGTAGGGCACCTTGCGGGTGGGCTCGATCCCACCGTGGGAGGTGACGATGACCTTGGGCCGGGCGTCGTCGATGCGAATCGCCAGCTCGGGGGCGGCGAACCCGCCGAAGACGACCGAGTGCACGGCGCCGAGGCGGGCGCAGGCGAGCATCGCGATGGCGGCGCGGGGCACCATCGGCATGTAGATCACCACGCGGTCGCCCTTGCCCACGCCCTCGGCGGCCAGGGCGCCGGCGAACGCGGCGACCTGCTCCTGCAGCTGGGCGTAGGTGATGGTCTCCTTGACGCCGGTCACGGCGGAGTCCCAGATGTAGGCGGCCTGGTCGCCGCGGCCGGCGGCCACGTGCCGGTCGACGGCGTTGTAGCAGGTGTTGAGTTGGCCGTCGGGGAACCAGTGGTAGAAGGGTGCCTCGCTACCGTCGACGGCCCGCGTGGGCGGGGTGGTCCACTGGATCTCCTCGCGGGCGACCCCGAGCCAGAACGAGTCCGGATCGGTGATCGACTGCCGGTAGGCGGTGGCGTAGGCCGACGAGGCGGTGGTGTCCGACATCGCGTGTTCCCCTCACGTGCGCGGGTGCGGCCGCCGACTACGTCGACGGTCTTGTGACGAGCTTCACTCTAGTGGCAGTCCGAGGCCGCGATAGCGGGAGATCCGTTCCGCGTACCTCCGCTCAGGGGGACGCCGGCGCACCTCCACGACGGCGTTCGCCACGGCGTCGGCCAGGCGGTCGCAGAAGGCGTCGGGCTCGTCGGCGGCGTCGGGGAGCTCGGGCACCACGACGTCCACGATCCCGGCCTCCTGCAGGTCGGCGGACGTGATGCCCTGCGAGCGCGCGACCTCGGGGGCGCGGTCGGTCTCGTGGTACAGGATCGCGCTGGCGCCCTCGGGCGGGAGCGGGGCGAGCCAGCCGTGGCGCGCGCAGAGGACCCGGTCGGCCGGCAGGAGCGCGAGAGCCCCGCCGCCGGTGCCCTGGCCCATGATCACCGAGACGGTGGGGGTGGGCAGCGTGACGAGGTCGGCAAGACTACGGGCGATCTCCCCGGCCAGGCCACCCTCCTCGGCCTCGCGGGACAGCGCGGCGCCGCGGGTGTCGATGAGCAGGACCAGAGGGACGCCCATCTCCGCGGCGATCCGCATGCCGCGGCGAGCCGACCGCAGGGCTGAGGGGCCGAGCGGGTTCTTCTCGCTCTCGGCGTCGCGGTCCTGGGCGAGCACCACGGCTGACTGGCCCCGGAAGCGGGCCAACGAGAGCAGAAGTGCGCCGCTGTCCTCGCCCTGGCCGGTGCCCGAGAGCGGGACGCGGTCGGGGGCGACGCGGGCCAGGAAGTCACGGGCGCCGGGGCGGTCGGGGCGGCGGGAGCGGGTGATGGCGTCCCAGGCGTCGGGCCGGGCGGGTTCGTCGGCTGCGGCGGCCCCGGCAGGCGCGGCCTCGGCGGTCGGGCCGGTGAGCGGGCCGCGGGGAGGGGCGGGCTCGTCGTCGCTCGGTGGGTCCTGGCACAGCACGCGCAGCGCGCGGGCGGTGAGGTCGCGGACCCCCTCGGGCGGCAGGACGCCGTCGATCATCCCGCGCTCGGCGAGGTTCTCCGAGACCTGAACGCCCTCGGGGAACGGCGCGTCGTACAGGGCCTCGTAGACGCGGGGGCCGAGGAAGCCGATGAGCGCGCCGGGCTCGGCCACCGACACGTGCCCGAGCGAGCCCCAGGAGGCGAACACGCCGCCGGTCGTGGGGTGGCGCAGGTAGACGAGGTACGGCAGGCCCGCGGTCTTGTGGCCGGCCACCGCGGCGGAGATCTTGACCATCTGCAGGAAGGCGACGGTGCCCTCCTGCATGCGCGTGCCTCCTGAGGTGGGGGAAGCCAGGATCGGCAGTTCCTCGGCCGTTGCGCGCTCGATCGCGCCCACGATCCGCTCCGCGGCGGCGATGCCGATCGACCCGGCGAGGAAGTCGAACTCGCACGCGATGATCACCACCCGCCGGCCCTCGAGCGTGCCCTCGCCGGTGATCACGGACTCGTCGACCCCCGACTTCTCCGCCGCGCGCTCGAGCGACTCGGAGTAGCCGGGGACCGAATCGACCTGCGCGGAGCGCAGAGGCGGGCCGTCCCAGGAGTGGAACGAGCCGTCGTCGAGGACCAGGTCGAGGATCTGCCGCGCACCGATACGAGCCATGTCCACAATCGTACGGCGGCGCCCCGTCACCAGCGCCGACGGTCGATCCGCCGCTCGTGCCACCAAATCCGATTCGCGGCCTGTCCCGCGGCGCCGCTCCGCCGAAGTATCGTTTCGGTCATGATCGTCTCCCGCCGAGATGGCGCCGTCGTCGTCGTCACCATCGACCGTCACGAGTCCCGCAACTCCCTCGACGCCCGGGTCTGTACCGCCCTACGCGAGGCCGTCGAGGCGGCGGCCGCCGAGGCCGACGCCGAGGATCCGGTGCGGGCGATCGTCATCACCGGGGCCGGGACCGCATTCTGCGCGGGCGCGGATCTGTCCGGCGGCGTCTACAACTCGGACTTCGTCGACGCCCACGCCGCCATGCTGCGGGCTGTCGAGGCGGTGCCGGTGCCGGTGATCGCGGCGGTCAACGGGCCGGCGATCGGCGCGGGCGTCCAGTTGGCGCTGGCCGCGGACCTGCGCGTTGTGGTGCCCGGCGCGGTCTTCGCGGTGCCGGTGGTCAAGGTGGGGCTCGCGCTGGACAACTGGACCATCAAGCGCCTGGCCAACGTCGTGGGTGGCGGGCACGCCCGCTCGGTGCTCATGACCGCGCGCCCGGTGGGGGCGGAGGAGGCGGCCCGGATCGGGCTCGCCAACGAGATCGGCGACCTGGACACCGCGATGGAACTCGCCGCGGAGCTCGCGCGCTCCGCGCCGCTGAGCCTCCGGCACATCAAGACCGTGATCAATGACGACGACGCCCGCCTGCTCCCGCGCGACGAGCACACCGAACTGCAGCAGAAGGCGTGGTACAGCGAGGACATGGCCGAGGCGCGGGCGGCGCGGCAGGAGAAGCGGCCGCCGGTTTTCCGGGGACGCTGACCGGCGCGGAACCGTCTTGCGCGGTAAGGGCCGCGCTCGTCCCCTCCGCGCGCGTAGAGAGAGGTGGTGCCTCCGGTGGCGCGGCACGCTGGGTACTATTCCAGCGCCCGACCCGGATCCCCCTGACGTGGGCGAGTGGCACGGCCCCGGGTACCGCGTGATCAGAAAGGCCGCCACCTGATGGCCAGGCACAGTTCGTCGCCGCAGAGCTCCAATCCGACCGCCCGGCGGGTCGTGATCGTGGGGGCGGTGATCCTCGCCGTCGCAGTGGTCGCAGGGCTGCTGATCTCCGGTTTGGCCAAGGCGGGGATCGGCGGCTTCTGTGGCGATTCCGCCACGATCAGTGTGGCCGCGGAGCCGGACATCGCCGAGCATGTGCGCACGCTGGCCGAGCAGGCCGACAGCTGCCACGACTTCCGGGTGGAGGCCCTGAGTTCGGCCGATATCTCCGCCCGCGTCGCTGACCGCGGGGAGCTGCCCGACCTGTGGGTGCCCGATTCGGCGGTGCGGCTGTCCCAGGTCTCGCACGAGGTTCAGGTGCCGTTTGTCACCGTCCTCAATTCCGTGGCTGCCACGCCCGTGGTGATCGCCGCCCGCGACACCCCGCTCGACTCCTCCACGTGGGCCGCCGCACTGGCCACCCCCGGCCTGACGATGGGCGACCCGGTGCGCTCCGGAATCGCCGACGCCCCGATCCTCGCCGCCACCTCCGAGGTCGAGGCGATGCGCTCGACCGACGACGCCCTGGGGGCGTCCATGGCGGCGCTCGCCCAGGGACAGGCCGGCCGTATGGAGGTGCCGCCGTCCCAGCGCGAGATGCTCGACGCCGTGGTGGCCGACGGCGGGGCCGCGGTGGTGAGCGAGCAGCAGGCGGTGCTGGTGCAGAAGGACGCCCCCGACGCCGGGCTCGAGTTGGTGGTGCCCAGGACCGGCGCGGTGTTCCTCACCTATCCGATGGCCGTGACGGTCCAGGACCCCACCCGTCGCGACGAGGTGACCGGTGCGGCCGAGGCACTGCGTGCGGCCACCACCTCCGAGGAGCACCTCGAGGCCCTGTCCGCGGACGGGTTTCGCACCGCCGACCGCGCTCCGCTCGCCGGCGGCGCCGGGGTGGGCGAGGTCGACGCGCTCGTGGTCCGCGACCCCAACCGTGTGCACACCACGTTGCAGCGATGGCGGCTGCTGTCCATGCCGGGCCGCTCGTTGGTGTTGGTGGACACCTCCGGCTCCATGGACTTCGTGATGCCCGGCACCGACCAGACCCGCATCCAGGCGCTGGTGGGCACCGCCACCGCCGGGCTGGGGCAGTTCCCCGACGACGCCGCGCTGGGCCTGTGGGCCTTCGGCGGGGCCGCCGGCCGGAACGGGCTGCCGTATTCCGAGGTGGCGCCGCTCCAACGACTGGACGTCCCGGTCGACGGGGGTGGCACGTACCGCGACACACTCGCCGGCGCGCTCGGCACGCTGCCGGGCCTGGTGGGCGGGGAGACCGACCTCTACCGCACCGTGCTCGATGCCCACGACATGGTCCGGGACTCCTACGACCCCAACATGATCAACTCGATCATCGTGATCTCCGACGGCGCCAACGACGCCACGTCCTCGCTCGGTCGGGAGGACTTCCTGGCGCAGCTGCGCGAACGCGTGGACCCCTCCCGCCCGGTCGTGGTGGTGACGATCGGCCTGCTCGAGGACGCCGACCCCGCGACCCTGGCCGAGATCAGCCAGGCCACCGGCGGCAGCAGCCACATCGCCAGGACCCCGGACGAGATCGTCCGGGTGTTCGCCCAGGCGATCGGCCAGAGGGGCGGTGCCTGAGGCAGCCTCAGGTAGCCCTCAGGGCGAGCCCGCCCCCATGTGAGGTGGCCGCATCCCCATGATGGGGGTGCGGCCACCGGGCATTTCGCGACGGTCGGCGGAAACTGTGCGTTTTGTGTGGGCGTCATCATGTGCTGCGTGTCACACTTCCCGGGTCAATGTCTGTGAGTCGCATCACTACCCCGGTGTGGCTTGAGAACCTGAAACGGAGGATCTCCGTGTCCCAACCACAAGACCCGGCGGCCGGGGGCGCCTCACGGCGCACACCGGATGCGGCGGAGTTCGCGGCCATGCAGGCCAGCCCAGAATTCCAGGAACTGCGCAGCAGATTCCGGGCGTTCGTGTTCCCCATGACGATCGCGTTCCTCGTCTGGTACTTCCTCTACGTGCTCCTGTCGATCTACGCGACGGGCTTCATGGGCACCAAGGTGTTCGGCAACATCACCTGGGGCCTGATCATCGGCCTCGGGCAGTTCGTCACCACGTTCCTCATCACCTTCCTGTACATCCGGTTCGCCAACCGGCAGATCGACCCCCGCGCGGAAGCCATCCGCCTCGAGCTGGAAGGTGAGGCTGCCTGATGGACTGGCTGATCAACATTCGTGAACTGGCGCCCGGCGAAGAGGTGGGCAGCACGCTGCTCAACATGGTCGTCTTCGGCATCTTCATCGTGGTGACCATGGCCCTGGTGCTGCGGGCCTCCAAGTCCACAAAGTCCGCCAAGGACTTCTACACCGGCGGCTCGAGCTTCACCGGACCCCAGAACGGCTTCGCCATCGCCGGCGACTACCTGTCGGCCGCCTCGTTCCTCGGCATCGCCGGCGCCATCGCCATCAACGGCTACGACGGGTTCCTGTACTCGATCGGCTTCCTGGTGGCCTGGCTCGTCGCCCTCATGCTGGTGGCCGAGCTCATGCGCAATACCGGCCGCTTCACCATGGCCGACGTGCTGAGCTTCCGTCTCCAGCAGCGGCCCGTCCGCATGGCGGCCGCCCTGGCCACCCTCGCGGTGTGCCTGTTCTACCTGATCGCGCAGATGGCGGGCGCCGGCGGCCTGGTGGCGCTGCTGCTCAACATCAACGACTCCACCGGCCAGGCTCTCGTCGTGGCCGCGGTCGGCGTCCTGATGATCGTGTACGTCCTGGTGGGCGGCATGAAGGGCACCACCTATGTGCAGATGGTCAAGGCCGTCCTGCTCGTCGGCGGCGTGCTGATCATGTGCCTGCTCGTGCTGGTCGCGGTCCGCGGTAACTTCTCGGCGCTGCTGGGTGAGGCCGTGGCCAACTCCGGTAAGGACCTTCTCCAGCCGGGCCAGCAGTACGGCGCCACCGAGACCTCCAAGCTGGACTTCATCTCGCTGTCCATCGCGCTGGTCTTCGGCACCGCCGGCCTACCGCATGTGTTGATGCGCTTCTACACCGTGCCCACGGCCAAGGAGGCCCGTCGTTCGGTGACCTGGGCGATCGCACTCATCGGCGCCTTCTACCTCTTCACCCTCGTCCTGGGCTTCGGCGCTGCCGCCATGGTGGGGCCTGAGGTCATCAGCTCCGCGCCCGGTGGCGTGAACTCGGCGGCCCCGCTGCTGGCCTTCGCCCTGGGCGGCGAGATCTTCCTGGGCATCATCTCCGCGGTGGCGTTCGCGACGATCCTCGCCGTGGTGGCGGGCCTGGCGATCACCGCCTCGGCCTCGTTCGCACACGACATCTACAACGGCGTGATCAAGCACGGTCAGGCGTCGGAGCAGTCGCAGCTGCGGGTTTCGCGGATCACCGTGGTGGTGATCGGCATCCTGTCGATCGTCATGGGCATCGGCGCCATGGGCCAGAACATCGCGTTCCTCGTCGCCCTGGCCTTCGCCGTGGCGGCCTCGGCCAACCTGCCGACGATCCTGTACTCGCTGTTCTGGAAGCGGTTCAACACGACCGGCGCGCTGTTCTCGATGTACGGCGGCCTGATCAGCACGCTGGTGCTGATCGCGCTCTCGCCGGCCGTGTCCGGCAGCGAGAAGTCGATGATCTCGAGCGTGGACTTCTCGATCTTCCCCCTCTCGAACCCGGGCATCATCTCGATCCCGCTGGCGTTCCTGCTGGGCATCATCGGCACGTTCCTCGGGAAGAAGGACGAGTTCCCGGAGAAGCGCGCCGAGATGGAGGTTCGCTCCCTCACGGGTGTGGGCGTGGAGAAGACGATCTCTCACTGATCGCCCACTCCACACGGGGATTTCCCACCGGCCCGCCCGGTCGTCACGAGACGGCCGGGCGGGCCGCGTCATGTCGCGAGGTGGGTGTGAGCGACTACCCTCGGTGAGCACCACAGGAGAATCGGAGGCGGTAAGACGATGTATCCCGGACAGGACGACCAGACCCGACGCATGGGGCACCAGCCTGATTCGCGCGCCTATTCGCAGATGGGCGGCGGCCAGGGTTACGACGACGGCTACGCGACAGGTAGCTACCCGGCCGATGCCGGCTACGAGCCGACCCCCGAACCCAGGCGCGGCCCGCCGGTGGACGTGGGCAAGTTCGTCGGCAGCGTGGTGGCCACCGCGCTGGTCGCGGCAATCGCCGGCTGGCTGATCGCCTGGGTGGTGGAGGCGGTGTTCAACCGCTTCGGCCAACCGTGGGCCAATGGCGGCAATACGCCCACCATGTACGCGATCTACGGTGCGGTGGCGGCGATCCTGGCCGGCCTGCTCTGGTATCTCCTGCTGGTGGGCACGGCCAACCCGCAGCAGTTCTTCTCCTGGACCGTGGGACTGCTGACCGTGGCCGCGGTGGCGCTGCCGCTACTACTGACGGTTCCGTTCCTCGACGGTGTGGCGGCGGCGATCGTCAACCTGTGTATCGGTCTGCCTATCCTGGCGCTGACGAGCGCGTTCTCGTCGACGATCAGGCGGTAGTAACCGCCGGCCGCCGAGCCCGGGGTCGGCCTCCTCGGGGACGTTCGAGCGCGGCTCAGCGCACCGCTGGGTCGCGCTCGCCGCGTGTCCCGGTCCTGGACCGCTGAACTTCTCATCTGCATCGGTTAGCGAATCGAGGCTGTTCACGGGGCCGAATCGCGGTATCGACGTTTTCCAGACACCTGTCAAACTCCGGTGCTACTTTCCGCTGATGACCCTCATCAACGCGGCCTCGGAGTCGCTGTCCGAGCCCCTTCAGCGGCAGCGCGCCGCCCACGTCGCCATCGACCCCGCCACCGCAGAGGAACGTCGCGCCCGGATCCAATCCGTGATCAACCTCGTGGTCGACCACCACGACGAGCTGGCAGAAACCATGGACGCCGACTTCGGCGGGCGTCACCACGGCTACTCGCTCATGAACGACATCGTGGGCTCCCTGGGCGCTCTCAAGCACGCGCGCGACAACCTCGAGACCTGGATGTCCGCCGACCGGCGTCCCGCCTTCGCTTCCTACGATCAGATGGGCGCGCGCTGCGAGGTGCAGTACCAGCCCAAGGGCAGCGTGCTCATCCTCGGCACCTGGAACGCCCCGCTGTTCACCCTGCTCAGCCCTCTCGCCGGGGTGCTGGCCGCCGGTAACCGGGCCGTACTCAAGCCGTCCGAGATCACCTCCCGCACTGCCGAGCTGCTCGCGCGCCTGGCCGCCGACGGGCTGGACCCAGACGTGGTGGCCGTGGTTACCGGCGACGCCGAGGTGGCCCGCGAACTCACCTCTCAGCCGTTCGACCACATCGTGGTGACCGGCAGCAGCGCCGTGGGCCGGGCCGTCATGGGCGCCGCAGCAGACAACCTGGTGCCCGTCACCCTGGAGCTCGGCGGCAAGTCTCCCGTGATCGTCGGCCGCAGCGCCGACCTCGCCGACACAGCCATGAAGATCGCCGTCGCCAAAGCCACCAACGGTGGGCAGATCTGCGTCAGCCCCGACACCGTGTACGTGGCGCGCGAGAGCGTCGACTCTCTGGTTGACGCCGTGGCCGAGGCGTTCACGACGTTGCACCCCACCGCCGGCGGGAACGCGGACGTGGTGGCCGCCGTCAACGACCGGCACGCCCAGCGCGTCGACGCCTACGTGCGCGACGCCGCCGATCGCGGCGCCCGCGTCGTCACGGCCCCGGCGGAAGAGTCGGTCGCGGGGGACCGCCGGCGCCCCCTGCGGATCGTGGTGGACCCGCCCTCGGGTACCGCGATCCGCGCCGACGAGATCTTCGGCGCCGCCATGATCGTGCAGCCCTACGACACGGTCGACGAGGTGGTGGCCGAGGTGGCCGCCGGCCCCACGCCGCTCGCGTTGTACTACTTCGGGAGCGACGACGACGAGCGCGACTCCGTCCTGGCACGCACCCGATCGGGCGGCGTCACGGTCAACAACGTGATGTTGCACCCCGGCATGAACGACGCCCCCTTCGGCGGATCCGGCGCTTCCGGGATGGGGCACTACAACGGGCGGGAGGGCTTCCTGGAGTTCAGCCACGCCCGCACCGTGTTCTTCGCACCTGACGCCGACCCGCGCGGGGAGTGGGGAATGCTGCCGCCGTACGGGGAGCACTTCACCGCCGCTATGCGGGCACAGATCACGCCCTGACCGGACCTGTTCCACTTTCGACCACCGCGGCGGTCTCCGTCTGATGCTGCTCGTTCATCGCGGTGGCGCCGAGCCGGCGCCGCCGCGGA
This sequence comes from Dietzia sp. NPDC055877, assembly GCF_053615975.1. Taxonomy (NCBI): domain Bacteria; kingdom Bacillati; phylum Actinomycetota; class Actinomycetes; order Mycobacteriales; family Dietziaceae; genus Dietzia; species Dietzia sp. NPDC055877. The sequence continues at coordinate 59,901 of NZ_JBSHCV010000004.1, forward strand.
CCCACCCGTACCCCGAAGGGACACATATGAAGACCCGTGGCGCGATCATCCGCCAGGCACCCGGCACCTACGAGGTGGTCGACCTCGAACTCGACGACCCGCGGCAGGGGGAGATCACCGTCCGCATGGTCGCGGCCGGGCTGTGCCACTCCGACGACCACATCGCGAGCGGCGACCACGCCGTTGGCTCCTACCCGATCTGTGGCGGCCACGAGGGCGCCGGCGTGGTGGTGGCCGTGGGACCTGAGACACACGGCTGGACCGAGGGCGACCACGTGGTGTTCTCGTTCCTCGCCGCCTGCGGCCGCTGCCGCTGGTGCGCCCAGGGACTGCAGAACCTGTGCGACCGCGGCGCCGCGATCATGGGCGGAACCCGGCCCGACGACCCCACCAGCTTCCGTATGGACCTCGACGGCGCGCCCGTCGCGCAGACGTGCGGGCTGTCCACCTTCAGTGAATACACGACCGTGAGCACCGACTCCGCCGTCAAGGTGGACCCCGAGCTGCCGCTCGAGGTGCTGTGCCTGCTCGGCTGTGGCGTGGGCACCGGCTGGGGTGCCGCCGTGAATTCCGCCGAGGTGTACCCGGGGCAGACGGTGATCGTGCAGGGGATCGGCGGGATCGGAATCAACGCTGTGCAGGGCGCGGCCCACGCCGGGGCCTCACGGATCATCGCCGTCGACCCGGTCGAATTCAAGCGGTCCAGCGCGCTGGAGTTCGGCGCCACCCACGCCGTCGCCGGGATGGACGAGGCCACGGAACTGGCCCGATCGTTCACCAACGGGCAGGGCGCCGACGCCGCGATCGTCACCGTGGGCGTGACCACCGGTGAGCACATCGCGCAGGCGTTCTCCGCGATCCGTAAGGCGGGCACGTGCGTGGTGACCGGGCTCGGCTCGATGACCGACGTGGGGATCCCCATCAGCCCCATGGAGCTGACGCTCTATCAGAAGCGACTGCAGGGATCGCTGTACGGCTCGTGCGCTCCGACGTCCGACATCCCGTGGCTGATCGACCTCTACGGGGCCGGCAAGCTCAAGCTCGACGAGCTGATCACCCGGACCTACACGCTTGATGAGATCAACCAGGGCTTCACCGACATGCGTGAGGGTCGCAACCTCCGCGGCGTCATCAGCTTCTGACCCGTGCCCGCCCGGGGCGTATGACTTCCCGGGCGGGCGGCGGCCCCCTCTTATCCTCGACGCCTCTCGAAAGGCACTCGTGAACACGTCGTCCATCCGCACCGTCTCCGCGCTCGGATTCACCGCTGCACTGGTCCTGGCCTCCGGTGGCACTGCAGGCGCCGCCGATATCGCGACCAGCGCCGTCACCGCGTCGGGATCCGTCGAGACCGCCTCGGGCAGCATCGGCAGCTCCGAGCTGGTGGACGATCACGCGCGGCAGATCGTACTGAAGGGCGCCATCAACGTGCGCGAGCTCGGCGGGTACGCGACCGCGGACGGTCGGTCCGTCGCCTGGGGCGAGGTCTTCCGCGGCGGGGACCTGAGCGGCCTCACCACCACGGACGTCGAGAAGCTGCAGTCGGCGGGCTTGACGACGGTGGTGGACTTCCGCGGCGCCGATGAGATCGCGAAGGACGGCTCGGCCCCCGTGCCGGGCACCATCGATCTGGTCAACATCCCGGTGCTGGACGAGACCACCCAGGCACTGGCCGAGGCGCTGACCGGTGTGCTGCAGGGCGGAGACCCGGCGGTGGTCGAGGAGATGCTCGGTGGCGGCGAGTCCCAACGGATCAAGGACGAGAGCTTCGTGGCGCAGCTCGACCAGCCCGAGGCCATGGCCGGCTATGCCCGCACTCTCGAGTTGATCGCCGAGCGGCCGGGCGCGCTGATCTTCCATTGCACCGCGGGTAAGGACCGCACCGGCATGATGAGCGCGATCCTCCTGGGGATCCTGGGCGTGCCCGATCAGACGATCATCGACGACTTCGTCCTGTCCAACGAGTACCTCCGGGAGCACTACGCCAAGACGTACGCGTTCCTCGAGAGCAAGGGCGTGGACGTGGAGTTGATCCGCCCGCTCACCGAACAGTCGCCGAGCAACATCCAACCGGTGTTGGACGCCGTCCACTACCAGTACGGCGGGTGGGACGCATTCGCCACCGAAGTCATGGGGCTGGACTCGGCCACCCTGGACACGCTGCGGACCACACTCCTGGTGTGAGGGGGCGGGGCGAGCCCGGCGTGGGGACTACGACGGCGTGGGGTTGGTGAGCCACCAGACCACCACCTCGTTCGCCAGCTTTCGGATGGGGTCTTCGCCTGTCGAGCCGTCGCCCCATCGCGGGAGGTCCACCCAGAGTCGCATCGGTGCTCCACTGCCCGCCGGGAGATCGACGTGGGCGAGCGGGCGCGGCGTCGACCCCAGATCGTGTCGGCTATCAGTCCAGCAATTGATCACCGGCACGAAGCCGGTCAGGCAGATCACCTCATCGCGAGGGCCCACCGGTGTCAGGACCCGGGTGCCGGGGACAGCCGGATTCCAGAACGCCGGGTCCGCCGGCCCCAGCACATCGTTCACGGCCTGGGGCAGACCGCGGGCCGGGCCCGGCATCGGCGCCGCTGCGGTTACCGGAGCGGCCACAGCGGCAGCGGAGGCCAGAAGGCCCACCGCCGCGGCGGACGCCACGGCGATACGGAGTCGATTCCGCGAACGGCCGAGTGTGCGGGCCTGCGGCCCGGGGCGGTTTCTCATTCACCTACTGTCACAGAGTTGATCAGGCAGTGGGGCTGATTCCTTGACCAGCGATCATCACTCCGCAGAGATGCGGAAGGCGTCGCCGGCGACGTGATGGTGGAGTCGACCGAAGATGTCGGCGTGTTCACGGGCACGGTCGGCGAGGGAGGTGAACAGCTCCGCCGGCAGGCCCAGGTCCGGCGCGAGCGCGGCGAGGGTTTCCCAGCCGCCGAGCTTGCCCACCACGGCGCTACGCATGAGCTCCACCTCCAGCACGGGGGTCATGGGGGAGCTGGTCAGGCGCTCGTTGAGCTTGAGCCGCCCCGCCTTCTCCGCGACCGCGGCTACGGCCTGCCGGTGGGGGCGCCGGCGCAGGTGTAGGGAATCGATCAGCTCGGCCAGGAACTGGCGTTCGCTGGCGATGTCCTCGGCGACCGTGGCCAGGTCCGGGCCCAGGTCGGTGTCGGAGAAGTCCCGGGCCATCCGGCGGGCCCGGCCCAGGCCGGCCGTCGCGCCCGTGAGGTGGTCCGACAGGTACAAGGCCAGCACGTCGCGCTCCAGGTGTGCCGGCAGACGATGGGCCGAGGATTCCTCGCCAGGGCCCGTGACCCCGGACGGGTCGGCCCCGCCGGGCGGCGACTGATCCACCGGCCACTGCTCACGCGGCCGCATCGGCGGGCTCGCGGTGCCCTGTCCGTCAGCGATCCCGGTCAACAACTCACGCAGCGTCTCCGCTGCCTCGTGCCGCGGCTGCCACCCCAGCTCGTCGCGGGCCCGCGAGCAATCCATCAACGGAACCCGCATCCCCATGTCCAGCCAGCCCGGATTCGCGGCCACCGCCCGGGCCTTCCACGCGACCGCCACCGCGGGACGGATCAGCGCGGCAGGCACCTCGAGGTACCGGCCGCTGTCCACGACGTCGGCCAGCTCCTGCGCCCGGAGTACCGGCTCTGTCGCCACGTTGAACGCCCCCGTGGCCCCCTGCACCAATACCCGACAGAACGCGTCGGCCAGATCGTCCGCGTGTACCACCTGCACCCGGATCCCCGCCGGCACCGGCAACAGTGGGAGAGTGCCCGGCCGCAGCGCCGCCGCCGGCACCAACGCGCCCAGGAAGTAGCGGGTGATCTCGGCGCCGGCATCGGCATCGAACACCAGCGCCGGGCGAACCCGGGTGATCAGCAGGTCAGGGTGCTCGGTCTGCATCTCGTCCAGGACCCGCTCCTGCGCCGCCTTGTCCACCGCGTAGTGCGATGACTCCGCAGCGCCGCCCACGGGCCACGATTCGGGGCGCGGGTCGTCGTCGTCGACACCCGAGTACGCTCCCACCGACGACGACACCACCAGATGCCCGACATCCGCTCGCACGCAGGCCTCGGCTACGCGGCGCGTGCCCTCCACATTCACGCGGCGTAGCAGTTCGCGCTGGTGATTCGGCTGGATCAGCCACGCCAGATGCACCACCGCGTCGCAGCCCCGCAGCACCTCGGCCAGGTGGTCGACCACCCGGTCCTCGTCCCGGTCGTCGCGCGTGGGGACGGCCAGATCCACCGACTCCCACCGCGCTTGGTCGTACGGCGCACGGCCTGCATCCGGCAAACGGCGGGCCACACCAAGCACCTCCGTGACCTTTGGCTCCTGGCCCAACGCCCGCACGACCGCCGTACCGACGTTGCCCGTTGCCCCGATGACCGCGACCTTCATGACCGCCACCCCTCACGAAGTTGGCTGTTCGTTGCTGCGCGTGGTTTCAGTGTGCGGGCGGCCGGGCTGATGAGCATCCGGTCGAGAGGGCGCGCACTCGGTTCGGCAGAGCCCTAGGCTCCGGGTTCGGATCCATCTCGCCTTTCGTGACGTTTTCTTTACGCTATGCGGCGACCTGCACTAATGTTTGACCGAGCTGGCCAAACCTAGTCAGTCCGAGCGGACGCGAGGAGTCGGCCATGCCGCACCCACCGATACGAGTCGGCGTCGCGCTGGCCGGCGGGGCTCTCGCGCTGGCTCTGGCCGCGTGCAGTCCCGAACCCGTTCCGGACCCCGCGGTGGGGCTTGAGCCCGTCCGAGTCCTCGACATCGCCGAGGGCGACCAGGACCAGGCCGTTGAGGTGGACGTAGACGGCGGCACCGACGGAGTGCAGGTGATGTTCCGCCAGATCACCATCGAACCGGGATCCGGAACAGGCCTGCACTGCCACCACGGACAACTCGTCGTGGTGGTGGAAGAGGGCCAGCTCACCCACTACGCCGACGTCTATCCCGGCGGCGTCCACGTCTATCGCGCCGGCGACTCGGTGGTCGAAGGCGCCCGCTACGTCCACGAGGGGATCAACGAGGGGCCTGAAAACCTGGTCCTGATGGTCACCTACATCACGCCCGAGGGAAAGCCGCTCGCGGAAACGGATCTGACGCAATGCGAGGGGTGAGAAGGCGGCGGTGCCGCTCCGCAGTGCTTGCCGCCGCCGTGGCTCTCTCGCTCGCTCTTGCTCCCATGGCGTCCGCCGCCAGACTCATAGGGCCGGTTGAGGGATCGCCCGGGGGCTACTACGTCGATACTGCGGTATCCCCGAACGGGGCGTTTGTCTATGCCGCCCACGGTGACGAGGGACAGCCGCGGATCTCCATGGTGGAGACGGCCACCGGACGGGTGGCCTCGCAGCACTCCTACCCGGGTTGGACAACCAGAAAGCTGCGCGACCTGGCCGTCTCGCCAGACGGCGCCACCGTTTACGCCACTTCCTTCGGGCAGCAAGGCGAGCTTCTGAAACTCGACGCCACCACTCTCGACCTGATCAACGACGTCAGTGTGATCAGTACCGAGCCCACCGGCGTAGTGATCTCTCCGGATGGTGCAGAGGCCTATGTTTCGAGCCCGACCGGGGTCACAGTGGTGGACACCGCGACCATGAACCAGGTCGGCTACATCAGGACGGCCGGGTCGGTTTACGGCACGGCCATTTCCCAAGATGGGAATCGACTGTTTGTCTCCTCCCGTCGCGAACGGGGGTCCCGCACCTCGATCCTCGAGATCGCCGACACCCGGACCCGAGACGTCGTCAGCACCGTCGACGGCCCACCCTCGCCGCCGTTCGACCTCGGCTGGAGGTTTGATTACTTCCGAGAATCCGTAGCGCTGAGCCCCGATGAATCGCTGGCGTACGTCGCGATCGACACCACCGTGCTGGCGTATGACGTGCGGTTCGGAACGGTGACCGCCCTGGACACCGCGGGTTACACTACCTTTACCTGGCGATCCATCCCGGGGGAGACGAGCTCTATGTGGTGACTGACCAGGGTCTGCGGATTGTTGATGCGGTGACCGGCAGCGCCGAGGTTATCGGGGAACTGGGAGTCCGCGATGCGGGCACGATTGCGGTGACCCCCAGTGGGCAGCGCGCGTACGTCTCTACGGGGCACCAAGGCGCGATCATGGAGTTCGCGCTCGATCACGCGCCGGAATTTGGAGACGGCCATGCATCCGCCGGATCACTCGATCGAATCTTCACATTAGGCAGTTGATCTTTCGGCTCGTGTCGCTCTGACGGAGTGAGCGGGATGCGGGTGACGGCGTCGTCGTACTCGCAGGGCCACCGGAGCGTGCGCGGCCGGTGTCCCGAGAGATGTGTCCCGCGTAGGGTCCCGGGCATGACCGAGCTCGTCCTTCTCCCTGGCCTGCACGGCGATGCGCAATCGTGGTCTCCCGTGATCCATGCCCTGCCGAAGGACCTCACGGCGAGGGCTCTGGACCTGCCAGCGGCGCCAGACCTCGACGTACTCGTGGACGAGGTGGCAGGACAGATTGCGCCCGACAGTGTGGTGGTGGGGCATTCGCTCGGCGCAGTGGTGGCCATGCACCTCGCCGAACGGCACCCGACTCTGGTGGCCGGGCTCGTGCTGGTGACCGCGCCCGTGGGGGCGGAGGATCCGGATGCGGCTGCCTCCCGGGCGGCTCGAGCGGCGGCGTTGAGCTCGGACGCGTATGAGGAGATCGCCCTCGACGGCATGGAACTTGTGTACTTCGACGACCGTGGCCTGGACCCGCAGGTGCGGGCCGAGCGGCTGCGCGCAGCACGCGGGTACGGCCCGGCGCGATTTGCGGCCCACTCAGTGGCGCTGGGGGCGCGGGCAGATCGCAGCTCGTTCCCCGCGCAGGCTCCGTGCGCCGTGCTGATCGTCGGTGCGTCCGACGACCAGGTGGTGCCGACCGCCGCGCAGCGCGCGTGGGCAGTGGCCAATGACGCTTTTGGCGGGGACGGCCCGGTCTCGTACGTGGAGATCCGCGAGACCGGGCACATGCTGCCGGTGGAGGCGCCGGAGGAACTGGCTCGCGAGATCCACGCATGGGTGCGCGAGGCAGTGGGCTGAGCCCGGCGGTTGCTCGCCGGTGGTCGCGGGTTCCGTCCTAATCCGGTCGGCGACCCCACCTGCCGCCGCGGCGTACGTTTGGCGGCAGCACACCCATCACGAAGGAGACTGTCATGGCAGACGCGTTGTACTCCGTCGAGGCATTGTCCACCGGCGGAGGCCGGGACGGGCACGTGGCCACCGCCGACAAGGCCGTGGACCTGGAGATGGCCCCGCCCACAGAACTCGGCGGGTCAGGCAAGGGCAACAACCCCGAGCAATTGTTCGCCGCAGGATTCGCCGCCTGCTTCCACTCGGCGCTGCAGAGCGCCGCGAGGACCAGGAAGGTCGCTATCGACGGCTCGTCCGTGGGAGCGTGGGTCTCGCTCCTTCGCTCCGGTGAAGCCAGCATCGACCTGGCCGTGGACCTCGAGGTGATCCTGCCCGGGGTCGAGACCGAGCAGGCGAACGAGCTGGCCAAACTCGCCCATGAAATGTGCCCCTACTCCCGGGCCACCGCCGGCAATATCGAGGTCTCCGTGAGCGTCGCCGAGGACTGACTTCAATCAAGCCGGAGCGTTTGCGTTCACCTGCCCCGACAGCCGGATCACGTGCGCCGGCGACACCGGCAGACGCTCCGGCAGCCGCACGCGGACACCATCGTCGTTGGCGGTGATCTCCAGCGGCTGCCCGGTCGACACCAGCAACGCCGAGGCATCCGGCCCGGCAGAGACACCCGGCACCACCAGCTCACGGGAGGTGGGGGTTCCCAGGGTGATCACGTTGACGTCCGTGCCGGTGAGGGTGAACCGCAGCTCGGTGCCCCCGCTCGCGGTGGCGGCGGGACGGACCCACGGGCGGCTGCCGCGAATCGCGCTGCCGTTCTCGTGCAACCACCGCCCCAACGCCCGTAGAGGGGCCTGCTGCTCGGGCGGCACCGACCCGTCAGGCAAGGGACCCACCCCGATCAGCAGGTTGCCGTTCTTGCTCACCACGTCCACGAGCATGTGGACCAACTCATGCGCCGGCACGATGTCCGCCGGATCCTCGTTACGGTTCGCGGCGAAGGAGTTGCCGATCCCGCGCGTGGTCTCCCACTTCTTGGCCACGATCTCCTCGTAGCGGGCGTACTCGGGAGTCGTGAAATCGTGGTGCGGGGTCGCGGGGAAGGTCAGCTCGCGGTGCTCGGCCGGGATCAGCTTCCACACCAACTGCACCAGGCCGGCCACCCCGCGGACCACCGCCTCGGTCCCGCCGCCGCGCTTGAGATCCGTCTGCGCCCAGCGGTCGTTCACCACCCCGTCGGGCACCGCGTCGTAGAAGTCGGAGAACAGGCTCGGCAGGTCGGTTGTGGCCGGCCAGCCGATGTCGTTCCACAGGATGGCGGGGGAGTAGCGGTCGATCAGCTCCCGGACGTGGTCCTCGGCGTAGCGGGCGTAGCCCGGATCGGCCGGCACCGCGAGCACCGAGTCGGCCGGGCCCGTCAGGACCGCATCGTTGAACGGCCAGTCGTACCCGCCCGAGTAGTACAGCCCCGTGCGCATGCCGCGGGCCCGGACCGCCCGGTCTACGTCGCCCACCAGGTCGCGCGGCGAACCGTACGTACCGAGCTTCGGGTGCGGATGGTCCGACGGCCACAGCGTGTAGCCGTCGTGATGCTTGGTCGTGAGCACCACATACCCGGCGCCCGCAGCCTGGGCCAGCTCGGCGATCTGGTCCACGTCCGCCGTCTCGGCCTGACGCGAGAACTCCTCCGAGAAGCGGCGGTAGCTGTAGTCGGCGCCGTACGTGGCCTGGTGATGCTCCTGGGTAGGACTGCCCGGGATCTGCATCGTGTTGAGGTACCACTCGGCGTACGGGTTCTCCTTGAGCATCCGGCTCGGCCCGCCGTCGCGCAACAGTTCCTGGATGTCCGGCACCCGCGGCGCCCACTGGGGCACCGAATACGGGCCCCAGTGGATGAACACGCCGAGCTTGACGTCGTCGTACCAGGCAGGAAGCCTGCGGCCCTCGAGCCGCTCCCAACCGGCGGCGTCACTCATGCCGACACGAGGGTGTTGAGGCGCTGCTCCAGGAACTCCGACGCCGACTGTCCGTACGCCAGCACCAGCGCCACCACGTTGGCGGCCAGGAGCAGCCACGCCGAGACCATTGTGAAGTCCGCGAGCACGCCCAGCAGCGAGAAGAACGCGAACACCGACAGAACCAGCCGGGCCCAGCCCGCGCCGTCACGGAGCTTGACCGCGGCCACCACCTGGACGGCCATCGCGATCATCGCGGCGATCGCCAGCATCCAGCCGAACCAACTGAACGCCTCGCCGGGCGGGAGGTCGTCCATGCCGGCGTTGAGGTCGGCGAAGACCACCAGGATCTCGGTGGCGGTGAGGATGTTGGCGACGGTGAATGTGGTGAACAGGGCGGTGAACATCCAGATCCAGGACGCTGCGGAGACGGAAGAGGGACGTGCCATGAGAACTCCTCGAGAGGGGAAGGGGTCGCGCCGGGCCCGGGTCGGTCGTCTCGATCGCCGGACCTGGCGCGGTAAGAGTGAACTCATCGTGCGTGGTGGGGCGGGCACGGGTATAGAGTGCGACACACCTGTTTTTTCGCCGGACGGGAGAGCCGACTGTGACCGCGTGGAAGAGGACCCGTGCGGTACTGCGGCAGGACACCGTGTCGCGGGCGGTCACCCTGGCCGTCGAAACACGCCGTGGCGTGCTGGTGGTGGGCCCGCCGGGCACCGGCGCCAGCGGATGTGCGGCCGACATCGCGGACGGCCTGCGCGCCGCCGGCGTCCCCGTGGTGCTGTGGGACGACCTCGACCGCCGTGCCCCGGCTTCGCCCGAGCTACCCGACCGCGCCGTGGTCGTGGGCTCCGCGCGGCTGGGCGCCGCGCTCCCGCCGGGCCTGGCCGACCAGGTGTCAGCCCGCACCACGCGCCTGCCCCTGCGCGCCCTCACGCGCGGAGAATCCGAGGCCGCGGTCTCCGCGGCCGTGGGACGATCCCTCTCGACGCGCCTGGTCGAGGCACTCTGGGCGGGATCACACGGCAACCTCACCGCCCTCCGCGTGACGTTCGACGACCTCGCCGCCCGCGGCCTCGTCCGCCGCGCGGGTGATCGCCTGGACCTGACGCTTGATCCCACCGCAGCCGTCGCCGGCGTCGCCGCGGATCCACGCCTGTGGGTCGACGACGACAACCTCACCACCACGACCACCGCTGCACTCGCCCGGCGGATCACTCTCGCCGATCTCGAGGCGATTCACGGCGAGAGCGCGGTCAGCGACGCGGTGGCCCGCTCTCTGCTCGTCACCCGCACCGATGACGGCGTGGAGATGCTCACAGTGCAGCCGCCGATCCTGGCCGGTGCGCTGCGGGACGGGGCCGATGGTCTTCGTCGTCGTCAGGTCTACGACGCCGTTCTCCGCGGCGCGGCGATCGGCGGCCGGGGTGGCACCCGCAGCGAACACGGCGACGCCCGCGGTGACCACGGCAGCGCTCTCGGCGCGCTCCTGCGGCCGGGCCGTGCGCTGCCGGACCCGCGGATCATCCTGTGGGCGCTCGCGCAGGGGCGCGACGTCGACGCCGCGGCCACCCTCGCCGCCGCGCGCGCCGCGCTCGACGCGCACGACTATCGCACCGGCGTCGACCTCCGCCCCGCCGCCCGCCGCGCGGGGCTCGCCATGACCGCACTGCAGGAGGCCGAGCTCGCGCTGGTCGGCGCCTCGTGCCTGCGACTGCTCGACCGGCTGCAGGAGACCGCTGCCGCGCTCGACGAGGCGCAGGTGTTACTCGAGGGGATCACCGGCACCGGCACCGGCCCCGACGCCAGCGAATACGTCCGCGTGCTGATCGGCACGGTCACCGCGCGTGCCGACCTGGCCCACTACCGCGACCGTCACCCCGACAACGCCCTGCCCATGATCCGCGACGCCCACCGCCTCCTCCCGCCCGGACATGAGGCCCACGCCGTGCTCGACACCCTCACCGTGGTGCACCTGACCTACTCGGGGCGGCACCGCGAGGCGGCCCGCGCCTACGCCGAGTTGACCTCCCCGCCGCCGGCCGACTGGGAGCGGCGTCTCGAGGCGGTCCACGCGCTGGCGCTCGACGCGCTCGGCAGGCCCGACGAGGCGCGGGCCGTCCTGCGTCGGCTCGCCCGCCGGGCCCGCACGATGGACCATCATGCGTGGGCGTCGGAGGAGTACTTGTCGGCGCTGTTGTCCGTGGTGCTGCACGGCTACGGGGTCACCGCGCTGCTGGCCGAGCTCGCGCCGTTCTACGAGGTGGAGCAGGACGCTTCAGTGCGCATCGACCACGGCATGCGCCGCGTGGCCGAGGCCGAGATCGCGCTCAGTGCCGGCGACCTGACCGGCGCCGTGGCCGCCGCTGCCGACGCCGTGGACACCATGGAGGTCGACGGCCCCGAGGACTTCCTGCCCCGCGCAGTCTCCCTGTACGCACTGGCCTGCGCCCAGTCCGGCCGGGGCGCCGACGCGCGGGCGGCGCTGCGCCGGGTGCACGCCGTGCCCTCGTACACCAACTCGCCCGTCGGGCCCGAGATCCGGGCGGCCGAGGCGGGGGTGCTCTACTGCGAGGGGCGGGCGGACGACGCGCGCGGAATCGTCCGCGAGCTCATCGCCGACGGGGTCCACGGCGCAGCGGTGCGGGCCGCGTGGATCGGCGTCCTGATGGGCGATCCCGAGACGTGCCGGATGGTGGGGGAGGTGGTCGTCGGCGGTGATGTGGCGCCGCTGATGCAGGACCTGGCGGCGATGACGCTGGCCGCGAACCCCCGGCGACTCCTCGACGTGGCCCAGCGGGCCCGCGGATTCGGGCTGCTCATGGTGGCCGCGGCGGCCGCCGAACGTGCCCGCACGCTCGCGACGCCGGGATCGCAGACGTGCACTCTGGCCGAGCGGATGTTGGCGACCACCGAGATCCGCAGTCCCCACGCCGGCCTCGTCGGGCTGGGCGGGCTGGCCGCGACGATTCCCGCTGGCGTCTCGCTGACGCGCCGCGAGTCCGAGATCGCCGACCTCGTGGGCGGGGGCCTGACCAACGCCGAGATCGCAGCGGAGCTGCATCTGTCCAAGCGCACGGTCGAAGGGCACCTCAACCGCATCTACGCCAAGACGGGGACGCGGCTGAGGGGGTGACCGGCTGGGGAGTTCTCGCGCGGCCGACCTGGTACGTCCAACAGAGTGCCCTCGAGAGGAATCGAACCTCCGACACCGGCTTTAGGAGAGCCGTGCTCTATCCACTGAGCTACGAGGGCGGGAACCGGGGAGAGTCTAGCGGATTCACGTGACGACTTGGAGGTGGAGGCCATCGGTCGGTAAAGTGAACCCTCGGCGTTCGTGTCGGTCCCGCTTGTCGGGTCGGTCGATCGCCTCGCGCGGGTCACCACCGGCCGCCGCGCGAGGGGGAGAGCGCCCGCCCGGCCGGCAGCCCACTAGACAGACAGAGGTATCGCCTGTGTCCACGTACACCCCCAAGCCCGGGGACGTGACGCGCGCCTGGTACGTCATCGACGCCACTGATGTGGTGCTCGGTCGACTTGCCGTCCAGGCCGCGAACATCCTCCGTGGCAAGCACAAGCCGCAGTTCGCCCCGAACGCCGACACCGGCGACTTCGTCATCATCATCAACGCCGACAAGGTCGCGATCTCGTCGAACAAGCGCGAGCGCGTGAACCAGTACCGCCACTCGGGCTTCCCCGGTGGCCTGAAGTCGCGCACCCTCGGTGAGGCCATGGACTCGCGTCCGGACCGCGTCGTCGAGAAGGCCATCAAGGGCATGCTGCCGAGCAACAAGCTCGGCCGCTCCGTCGCCTCCAAGCTGAAGGTGTACGCCGGTGCCGAGCACCCGCACGCCGCCCAGCAGCCCGTGCCCTACGAGATCAAGCAGGTGGCCCAGTGACCGACGAGAACATCACCCCCGAGGCCGACGTGGCCGATGATCTGGTGGCCGACCTCGCCGCCGAGGTCGCCGAGGACTACTCCGAGGCCGACTACGCCGGTGGCACCGAGTTCGTCGCCGACGTCGAGACGCAGCTCGTCTCCAGCGGGCCCGCCCAGGCCGTCGGCCGCCGCAAGGAAGCCGTCGCCCGCGTGCGCCTGGTTCCCGGTTCCGGTCAGTTCACGCTCAACGGCCGCACCCTCGAGGAGTACTTCCCGAACAAGGTGCACCAGCAGCTCGTCAAGTCGCCGCTGGTTCTCGTCGAGCGCGAGGAGCAGTTCGACATCGTGGGCCTGCTCCACGGTGGCGGCCCGTCGGGCCAGGCCGGCGCGATGCGCCTGGCCATCGCCCGCGCCCTCACCGAGTACTCGGGCGAGGACCGTCCGGCCCTGAAGAAGGCCGGCTTCCTCACCCGTGACGCCCGCGCCGTCGAGCGCAAGAAGGCCGGCCTCAAGAAGGCCCGTAAGGCCCCGCAGTACTCGAAGCGCTGATCTCCCCGAGATCACACACTCCAGAGCAGGTTTCCGCAGCTTCGCGGGGGCCTGCTCTGGGGCGTTTCAGGGAGGGGAGCCGAGCGCTCACCGCGCAGTGGTTATCCTGTCTGGACGTCTCGACCAGCCCGGTCGAAAGCCGGCGGCCGCACCTCTGCGGTCGCACACCAGTGGCCGCGTCTCAGCGGTAGGGCACCCACGACCCCGGAGGAATCCACCACATGACCCGACTGTTCGGCACCGACGGCGTCCGCGGACTCGCCAACCGGACGCTCACCGCCGACCTGGCCCTGCGTCTCGGCGCCGCGGCCGCAGCGGTCCTGGCGGCCGAAGCCGACCCCGCCCGCGCGGGTGGCGCCTCCACCGGATCCCCCCGCCCCCTCGCGGTGGTCGGCCGCGACCCGCGGGTCTCCGGCGAGATGCTCGAAGCCGCCCTCTCCGCCGGGCTGGCCAGTCAGGGAGTCGACGTCCTGCTCGTGGGCGAGCTGCCCACCCCGGCCGTCGCCCACCTGACAGCCCAGCACGGCGCGGCCCTCGGCGCGATGATCTCCGCCTCGCACAACGCCATGCCGGACAACGGCATCAAGTTCTTCGCCGCCGGCGGCCACAAGCTCGGCGACCACATCGAGGACGCCATCGAGTCCGCGCTCACCGACGAGCCCATCACCGGACCCACCGGGGACGCGATCGGCCGGATACGTCGTGCCCCGTCCGCAGACGCCCTGGACGGCTACGTGCGGCACCTCCTGACGTCGACGCCGGGCCGGTTGGACGGTCTCGTCGTCGTCGTGGACTGCGCCAACGGTGCAGCCAGCGAGGCCGCGCCCCGCGCCTACCGCGAGGCCGGTGCCAGGGTCATCGAGATCCACGCCGCGCCCGACGGCTACAACATCAACCACGAGTGCGGCTCCACCCACCTCGGCGCCGTGCAGGCCGCCGTGCGCGAGCATGACGCCGACCTGGGTCTGGCGCACGACGGCGACGCCGACCGCTGCCTGGCCGTCGACGCCGACGGGAACGTCGTGGACGGTGATCAGATCATGGCCATCCTCGCCCTCGCCATGCGCGACGCCGGCGAGCTCGCCGAGGACACGCTCGTCGCGACCGTGATGAGCAACCTGGGCCTCAAGGTGGCCATGCGCGCGGCCGGGATCGAGATCGCCGAGACCAAGGTCGGCGACCGGTACGTGCTCGAGCGGCTGCGCGACGGCGGCTACAGCCTCGGCGGCGAACAGTCCGGACACCTCGTGCTCCCCGGGCACGCCACCACGGGCGACGGACTGCTCACCGGGCTGCGGATCATGGCGCGCATGGCTGAGACCGGCAGCTCGCTCGCCGAGCTGGCCGGGGTGATGACCGTGCTACCGCAGATCCTCGTCAACGTCCCGGTCGATGACAAGGCCGCCGTGGCCGCGTCCGGCTCGGTCGCCGAGGCCGTCGCCCAGGAGGAGGGCGCGCTCGGCGCGACCGGCCGCGTCCTGCTGCGGCCCTCGGGTACCGAGCAGCTCGTGCGCGTCATGGTCGAGGCGCAGGACCCCGACCTGGCGCGCGAGGTGGCCGAGCGGCTCGCCGGGGTCGTCGCGGCGGTCTGACCGGGCCAGGGCTCCACCCGGCTGCTCACCGCCTCCACACGGCCCGGCGATGCTGGGGCCGGCCCGAGCCGGTCGGTTGCAAGACCTCCCAACCCGATTGCACGACGATCTGTGCGAAGTTCTAGCCAGAAATCGCACCTGAGGTCAGGCATCCGGCGACGCGTGTCTTGCAACCGCCGTGGGTCAGCCGCCGGTGAACCCCTTGACCAGCTTGAGGAGCGGGGGAGTCGAGGGAACCAGATCGTCGGCCTCCTCGGCCAACATCTCCTCGGTGACCAAGACGGAGTTCTTGAACTTAGCCTCCGGATCGGCGAACGCCGCGTAGTCGTCGTCGCCCCCGAGGGTGGCCAACAGGTAACCCGCCAGGAGCGGGCGGACAGTACGGTGCGTCCGGCGGTCCGGATCGGCGAGGCCGACGCCCTGGAGCCATGAGTTGCGCTCCACCAGACCTGTCTCGATGGCCTTCTCCAGGCGGCGGTGCACCAGCTCGCCGCGCCAGGCCTCGTGCAGTGCGCGGGCGTCCTCGCCGTGCACCCCACCCGCTGCGGACAGCAGCAGCGCGGGGGAGTCGATCAGCATCGCGCGCTCGGCGGCGGAGGGCACCGTCTCGGTGGGGAAGACCATGGCCACCGCATCGATGTCCGTGCGCTGGGAGGCGAGCAGTGCGGCGATCCCGCCACCGAGGCCGTGCCCAGCCAGCGCGATGCGACGCGGATCGGCGCGGACCTTCCCGCGCCCGAGCCGGGCCTGAAGGACGTCCTCGATCGCGTTCGACACGTGATCGGCGAAGTGCTGGTGGTTCGGCCGGCCGCCGTGATCGGTGGCCGGCGCCACCACCACGAAACCCCAGGACGCGAGGTGCTTGAGAGTGTCGGTGTAGTACCGCGGCCCCTTGGTCCAGTCGTGGGCCCAGCCCACCACCGGGGCGGGCGACGGGGCGCCTCGCGGCACGAAGACCGCGCCCGGGGTGCCGGTGAAGCCGAGATCGCCGGTATCCACCCCGTAGGGGCCGCGCCGACCCACCTTTGCGTGCAGTTCCTTGGTCTTGATGGCCACGGAGGTAACAGTATCCCCTCTCGGAGGGTTGAGGGTGTCAGGGCGGGCGACCGGGCTGGCTACACTTGGCGACCATGTGCGGAATCGTCGGTTATGTGGGCCAGCAGGCTGCTCTTCCTGTCGTCGTCGAGGCCCTGCGGAGGATGGAATACCGCGGCTATGACTCGGCGGGAGTCGCCATCCTCGACGGCGCCGGCGGGGTGCGGGTCGAGAAGAGGGCGGGCAAGCTCGCCAACCTCGAGGAGGCGCTCGACGCTGACGGCGGCGAGGCCGGATTCGTCGGCACCACCGGTATCGGCCACACGCGCTGGGCGACCCACGGGCGCCCCAACGACCGGAACGCGCACCCGCACGTGTCCGGCGACGTGGCGATCGTCCACAACGGGATCATCGAGAACTTCGCGCCGCTGCGCGCCGAGCTCGAGGCCGCCGGCGTCGAGCTGGTCTCGGACACCGACTCCGAGGTGGCCGCGCACCTGCTGACGCGCGCGATGGAGTCAGGCGTGACCGCTGGCGACTTCGTGGCCTCGTGCCGTGCGGTGCTGGCCCGCCTGGAGGGCGCGTTCACCCTCGTTTTCAGCCACGCGAAGCACCCCGACGTGCTGGTGGCCGCCCGCCGCTCCACCCCGCTCGTGCTGGGCGTCGGCCAGGGCGAGATGTTCCTCGGCTCGGACGTGGCCGCGTTCATCGAGCACACCCGCGACGCGGTCGAGCTGGGCCAGGACAACGTCGTGGTGATGCGCGCCGACGGCTACGAGGTCACGAACTTCGACGGCGAGCCCACCGAGGGGCGCCCGTTCCGCATCGACTGGGACCTCGAGGCCGCCGAGAAGGGCGGATACGACTACTTCATGCTCAAGGAGATCGCCGAGCAGCCGCAGGCCGTCGCCGACACTCTCCTGGGCAAGTTCCAGGACGGCCGGATCGTGCTGGACGAGCAGCGCATCTCCGACCAGGAGCTGCGCGACATCGACAAGGTGTTCATCATCGCCTGCGGCAGCGCCTACCACTCGGGGCTGGTCGCCAAGTACGCGATCGAGCACTGGACCCGGCTCCCATGCGAGGTCGAGATCGCCTCGGAGTTCCGCTACCGCGACCCGGTTCTGGACCGCTCCACGCTCGTCGTGGCGATCTCGCAGTCCGGTGAGACGGCCGACACCCTGGAGGCCGTGCGCCACGCCAAGTCGCAGAAGGCGCGCGTGCTGGCGGTGTGCAACACCAACGGTTCGCAGATCCCGCGCGAGGCCGACGCCGTGCTGTACACCCACGCCGGCCCGGAGATCGGTGTGGCCTCCACCAAGGCCTACCTCGCCCAGATCACCGCCAACTACCTGGTCGGCCTGGCGCTGGCGCAGGCGCGCGGCACCAAGTTCCCCGACGAGGTGGCCGCCGAGTTCCGCCAGCTCGAGCGCATGCCCGAGTCCATCCAGCAGGTCGTGGACTCCCTCGAGCCGGTGCGTGAGATCGCCCGCGAGCTCGCCGACTCCAAGTCGGTGCTGTTCCTGGGCCGCCACGTCGGCTATCCGACGGCACTGGAGGGCGCGCTCAAGCTCAAGGAGCTCGCGTACATGCACGCCGAGGGCTTCCCGGCCGGCGAGCTCAAGCACGGCCCGATCGCCCTGATCGAGGACGATCTGCCGGTCTTCGTGGTGATGCCGCCGGTCGAGGGCCGCGGGGTGCTGCACTCCAAGCTCGTCAGCAACATCCAGGAGATCAAGGCGCGTGGGGCGCGCACCATCGTCATTGCCGAGGAGGGCGACGAGCTGGTCAAGCCGCTGTCGGACTACTTCATCCCCATCCCGCCGTCGACCACGTTGCTGCAGCCGCTGCTGGCCACCATCCCGTACCAGGCGTTCGCCGCCGAGGTCGCGGCCGCGCGGGGGTACGACGTGGACAAGCCGCGCAACCTGGCTAAGTCCGTCACGGTGGAATAGGAACCGTGGGCGTGGCGGTCACCGTGGACTGACGGGAGGGACGACGACGATGCGACGTGCGCACCCGGTCGAGGTCATTCGGGCCGCGGAAGCACCACTCCTCGCGGCCGCCGAGGCCTCCGGCGACCCGGACGTCGTCATGCGCCGGGCCGCCGCTGGCGTCGCCCACCACACCGCGGCCCTGCTGGGCGAGCGCACGGGCGGCGTCTACGGCCGCACGGTAGAGCTGCTCGTGGGCGCCGGCGACAACGGGGGTGACGCCCTCTACGCCGGCGCCATGTTGCGGGCCCGCGGCTGCCGCGTCGACGCGGTTCTGCTCGACCCCGACCGCGCCCGCCCCCGGGGATTGGCCGCGCTACGCCGTGCGGGCGGGCGGATCCACCGCGCGGAGGATTTGGGTTCACGCGTTCCGGTCCCGGACGTGGCTATCGACGGCGTGGTCGGACTGGGTGGGCGCGGCCCGTTGCGTGCGCCTGCCGATCGGATCGTGACCGGCCTGGCCGAGGCCGGCGTCCCGTGGGTGGCCGTCGATCTGCCCAGTGGCGTGGATGCCGACACCGGCACCGCCCACGACGCCCACGTGCCCGCCACCCTCACCGTCACCTTCGGTCTGCTGCGCCGCGCGCATCTATTGGCCTCGCCGGTGTGCGGCCGAGTCGAGGTGGTGGACATCGGACTGTCCGACCCGCCGGCCGGCCCCGAGACCGTCTACGCCCCGGACCCCGCGGACGTGGGCCGCAGGTGGCCGGTGCCCGGACCCGCCGACGACAAGTACACCCAGGGCGTGGTGGCCATCCGCGCCGGCTCGGAGCGCTTCCCGGGCGCGGCGGTCCTCTGCACGAGCGCCGCCGTGGCCGCGACCTCCGGCATGGTCCGCTACGTCGGCTCCGGCGCCGATCCGGTGCTCGCCGCGCGGCCCGAGGTCGTGTGCCATCCGTCGGTCGCGGAGGCCGGAAAGGCGCAGGCATGGGTGGTAGGCCCGGGCGCCGGCACCGGTGCGGAGGCGATCGCCGACATCGACGCGGTCCTGGCCCGCGGCCGCCCCACGCTGCTGGACGCCGATGCCCTGACCTGCGTCGCCTCCCATCCGGTGCTCCTTCGCAGCGCCACCGCGCCCGTGCTGCTCACCCCGCACGGCGGCGAGTTCGACCGACTCACCGGTGGCTGGGACCGCGCTGATCGCCCCGGCGCGCTGCGCCGGTACGTCGCCGGACTGCGCGAGCGCGGGATCGAGGCGACGGTGCTGCTCAAGGGTCGCGTCACACTGATCGACGACGGCGAGACCACCTACTCCGTCGACGCAGGGTCGTCGTGGGCCGCCACTGCGGGCTCCGGGGACATCCTGTCGGGGATCACGGGAGCTCTCATGGCGCACGCCGCGGCCGTGCATGAGGCGGCTGCCCCGGAGACGACGCTGGATCTGGCCCGCGCCGCTGCCGCCGCGGCGACGCTGCACGGCGAGGCCGCCCGCCTGGCCGCGCACCGCTTCGCCCCGGGCCGGCTCGGCCTGCACCACCTCGGCGAGAGGCCCGGTGCGGACGTCGATGCAGCCCGCGGTGGCGGTGGGCGGCCGTGTGCCGAGGGGCCCGGCGCACCGATCGGCGCCTCGGATCTGCTGGCCGCCGTGCCCGCAGCCGTTGCCGCCCTGCGCTCTTCGCGGTAGCCCCGAGGTCGTCTGCGCGGTCAGGGCCACGCTCGCCTATCCGATGTCGCGCCACCTACCGGATCACGTAGGCGGCGCGACATCCGATAGGTGAATCGGGGGCGGCCGACCGGTCCAGCGGGCTCGGCCGACACGGGGGCGGCCCCGCGTGGCGGCCCCGCTCTGCACGGCACCCCCGACGCGGCACCACGGCCAGCGTTGCCGACGTCGCGGGGCGCGGAAATCGCCCCCCGTCGGCCCGTTTGGCAGAATTGACGAAATGGCTCCGATTGTCCCCCCGGCTCCGTGCCGTGCCGAGATCGATCTGGACGCGGTCGAGCACAACGCCCGCGTCCTGGTCCGGCATGCAAGCGGCGCCCGGGTCATGGCCGTGGTCAAGGCTGACGCCTATGGCCACGGCGCCGTTCCCGTCTCCCTCGCCGCCCTGCGCGGGGGCGCGACCGCGCTGGGCGTCACCACGATCGGCGAGGCGCTGGAACTCCGCTCGGCCGGCATCGATGCCGAGATCCTGGCCTGGCTGTACCTGCCGTCCGACGACGCGCGTGCGGCCGTCGAGGCCGACGTCGACCTGGCGATCCCCAGCCCCGCGCACCTGGACACGGTGCTGGAGGCGGCGCGCCGCTCGGGCCGCAGGGCGCGCGTGACCCCCAAGATCGACACCGGCCTGGCCCGCTCCGGCATCTCTCTGGAGGAGTGGCCAGCGGTTCTCGAGCGGCTGGTCGCGGCCACCGCCGGCGGTCTGGTGGAGGTCACGGGCCTGATGGCGCATTTCGCGCACGCCGATGACCCCGGCAACCCGGTCATCGACCTGCAGGTCGCGCGCCTGCACGAGTGCGTGGCTCAAGCCCGGGCCCGCGGCCTGGAGTGCCCGGTCAACCACCACGCCAACTCGGCGGCCACGTTGACCCGGCCCGAGGACGGCTTCGAGATGGTCCGCCCCGGGATCGCCCTGTACGGGCTCGACCCGGTCGGCGACCTGGGTGCGGATCTGATCCCGGCCATGACCTTCTCGGCCGACATCCTCATGGTCAAGCGGCTGGCGAAGGGGCAGGGCGTGAGTTACGGCCACACCTGGTACGCGCCGCACGACACGACGGTGGCGCTCATCGCGGCCGGGTACGCGGACGGTGTCTGGCGGATGCTGTCGGGACGCCTGGACGTGGGCATCGCCGGCCGCCGCTACCCGAACGTGGGGCGGGTCTGTATGGACCAGTTCGTCGTCGACCTCGGACCCGACCCCGACCGCACCATCCGCGCGGGCGACACCGCCGTTCTGTTCGGTACCGGCGCGGGCGGGGGGCCCACCGCCGCCGAGTGGGCCGACGAATTGGGCACCATCCACTACGAGGTCGTCACCGCTGTGCGGGGGCGCGCGAGCAGGGACCACGTGCTCCGGGGGCGCCACGCCACCGGGGACCGACAGGGGGACGCACGATGACGGGGTTCGAGGGGGCCGACGGCGATGCCGCCGGAAAAGCTGCCGATGAGGCCGCCCGCCAGGGCGGGATAGAGAACGACGACGACAACGCCCACACCGAGGGCGCGCCCAAGCGCGGTCGGCCGCGGCTGCGGTTCCCGCGGCGCCCGTCGCGGTCGTCGACGCGGACCCCGGTCGAGGTCCGGCCACCGGAGGTTCTCGGCGGCGACCCGGACGAGGTCGAGGCGGTCGCGAAGAAGATCCGCACCCCCGGCGGGCTTGCGGCGGGGGTGAGCGCGCTCGGCGCCGCGACCCTCGGCTCGGTCGGCACGCTCATGCCGGGCAGGAGGGCGAGCGACCCGTGGGCCGGTGAGGACATGGATGAGCTCGGCGTCGACCGCGGTTCGATGGTCGCCGCCACCGACGGCGTGCCGCTGGCGGTCCGTGAGGCCGGGCCCACCGACGCGCCCATGACCGTCGTGTTCGTGCACGGCTATACGCTCACCATGGACACCTGGCATTTCCAGCGCCGACACCTGGCGGACCGGTTCGGCTCCGAGATCCGCATGGTGTTCTACGACCAGCGTGGCCACGGGCTCAGCGGCAAGAGCTCGATCGAGAACTCGACCATCGACCAGCTGGCCCGCGACCTGAGCACCGTCATCTCGGCGACCGCGCCGACCGGGCCGGTCGTGGTGATAGGACACTCGATGGGCGGCATGACCGCCATGGGCTACGCGGCGCGGCACCCCGAGGCCGTGCGCGACCGCGTGATGGGTGTGGGGTTGGTGGCCACCGCCATGGCGGAGCTGTCGGAGTCGGGGTTGGGCTCCGTACTGGACAGCAAAGCAATGGCCCGGGTAGCCGCGCTGATCAATCGCTCGCCGGGCGTGTTCACCAGCGGCCGCAAGGCGCTCGGCGCGATCATCTCGCCGTTCATCTACGGCGGCTCGTTCGGTGATCCGGCCTCGATGAGCCCCACGGTGGCACGGTTCGTCGACAAGACCATCAACTCCACCGACGTGCTGACCATCGCGAACTTCTTCGAGACGCTCACGCAGCACGACGAGTCCGAGGCGATGCCCATCCTGCGGAACGTGCGCACCACCGTGCTCTGCGGCGACCGCGACCTGCTCACCCCGCTCGACCGATCCGTCGACATCGTCGAGGAGCTGCCCGACGCCGAGTTCGTGGTGGTCCCGGGGGCCGGCCACATGGTGATGCTCGAGGAGCCCGCGCACGTGTCCGAGGTGCTGGGCGATCTCGTGGCCGACGCGATCGTCGAGTCGCGCGAGCGTGAACGACTCGCGGACGCGGGCGGAAGCAGCCGCGCCGCCGGCGCCGCCGGCCGGAGCGCGAAGGCCTCGTGACACTCCAGGTGCCCGGCCGACGCGAGCTGACCACCGTCGACGACACTCGCGCGCTGGGCGAGGAGATCGCCGGCCTGCTCTCGGCCGGTGACGTGGTGGTCCTCGACGGACCGCTCGGCGCCGGCAAGACCGCGCTGACCACCGGCATCGCCGCCGGACTCGGGGTGCGCGGGCGGGTCACCTCGCCGACCTTCGTGATCGCCCGTCGGCACGCCCCGGCCACCCCCGGCGGCCCCGGACTCGTGCACGTCGACGCCTACCGGCTGCTCGGCCAGGACCCCGACGGCGAGCAGCCCACCCGCCGCGACCTCGCCGACGAACTCGAATCCCTCGACCTGGACACCGCGCTCGAGCGCGACGTGGTGGTGGTCGAGTGGGGCGCCGGGTTCGTCGAGTCGCTCGTCGAGGCCCCGCTGATCGTCACCCTGCACCGCGGAGGCGAGGGCGACGTCCGCTCCGCCGCCTGGCACCGCGTCGGTGGATCCGCGGCCCCGGCGGTACCCTGACCTCGTGCTGGTCCTCGCCCTCGACACCTCCACCCCCGCCGTCACCGCGGGGGTGTGCCGCCTCGAACCCGCTGACCAGGGTCACGCCGAAGGCAGGTCCGAACCCGCAGGCGAGACCGAGCGCGCAGGCGAGACCGAACCCGCAGCCGAGGCCGGCCCGCAGGTCACGACCCTGGCCGCGCGGGTCACGGAGGACGCCCGGGCCCACGCCGAGCTGCTCACCCCGCACATCCTCGAGTGCCTGGACGTCGCCGGGCTGACGGCCGCCGAGCTTGACGCCGTGGTGGTGGGGGTCGGGCCCGGCCCGTTCACCGGACTACGCGTGGGCATGGCCACCGCCACGGCGTTTGCCGATGCGATCGGAAAACCCGTCCACGGGGTCTGTTCGCTCGACGGGCTCGCGGCCCGGGCGCGCGCCGCCGGGGTGGAGGGGGACCTCGTCGTCGTCACCGATGCCCGGCGCCGCGAGGCGTACCACGCCCGCTACGACGGTGAGGGCGTGCGGACCTCGGGGCCGATCGTGGGCCCCGCCGCCGAGATCGCGTTGGACGGCGCGCGTGCGGTCGGGGACCAGGCGCGCTTGGCCGAGATCCCGGACGGCGGATCCTTGACGGACTCAAAGGCCGCGGTGGCCGCTCTGACCTCCCCGGACCCGGCCGGGCTCGTCTCGGTGGCGGCCGCGGGCCTGCTCGCCGACGACACGCCCGACCCGCTCGAGCCTCTCTACCTGCGGCGACCCGACGCCGTCCCGCCCAAGCGCGTCGAGCCGTCATCCGCACTACGCGGGGTGCAGCGATGAGCGCGGGGGACACCGGCGCCGGTGGGCCGCGATACGGCTCCACCCCGACCGGCGTGCAGTACGGGCGGCTCGTCGCGGACGACGCGATGCGCTGCGCCGAGCTCGAGACGATCCTGTTCGCCGGGGACGGGCCGTGGTCGGCGGTCGCGTTCGTGTCCGAGATCTCCTCGCGGCACAACACGTGCTTCGCGGCGAGGCTGAACGGCGAATTGGTGGGCTACGCGGTGCTCGCGGGGCTCGGGCCGGTCGGCGACCGCGACTTCGAGGTGCACACCATCGGCGTGGACCCGCAGCGGCAGGGCCTCGGCATCGGGCGGACGCTGCTGCGCCAGATGCTGGACGTGGCCGACCGCGAGGGCGCGCCCGTCGTACTGGACGTGCGGACCGACAATGTGCCCGCGCGGACGCTGTACGAGGCGCACGGATTCGAGATCGTGGGGGTCCGGCCGCGGTACTACCGGCCGAGCATGGCCGATGCGTATCTGATGACGCGGCCGGCCCGGCCTGCTGCCGCCGCGGGCCCGGGCGCAGGTGCCGGGACGAACCCGGGTGCTGGGCCGGCGCCGGGTGCGCGCGAGAACAGGGGAGAGGTGGGCGGCTCGTGAAGACCGTCATGGGGATCGAGAGCTCCTGCGACGAGACCGGCGTGGCCGTGGCGCGGATCCACGACGACGGGCGGGCCGAGCTGCTGTCGGACATGGTCGCGTCGTCGATGTCCGAGCACGCGCGGTTCGGTGGGGTGGTGCCCGAGATCGCCTCGCGTGCGCACCTGGAGTCGCTCGTTCCGACCGTGCGCGCGGCGCTGGCCGAGGCCGGGATATCCCGGCCCGACGCCGTGGCCACGACGATCGGGCCGGGGCTGTCGGGCGCACTGCTCGTCGGCTCATCCGGGGCCAAGGCCTACGCCGCCGCGTGGGGAGTGCCGTTCTACGCCGTCAACCACCTGGTCGGGCACGTGGCCGTGGCCGCCTTCGACGGCGACCCGCTGCCCGAGTGCGTGGCGCTGCTCGTCTCCGGCGGCCACACGCAGCTGCTGCACGTTCGATCCCTGACCGAGCCGGTGGTGGAGCTGGGCTCGACCGTCGACGACGCGGCGGGGGAGGCCTACGACAAGGTCGCCAGACTGCTCGGGCTCGGATACCCGGGCGGGCCGGTCATCGACCGGCTCGCGGCCACCGGCGATCCGGCCACGATCGCGTTCCCGCGCGGGATGACCGGGCCGCGTGACGCCCGGCACGACTTCTCCTTCTCCGGCCTCAAGACCTCCGTCGCCCGGCGGATCGAGGCGGCCGAACGCGACGGCGTCCAGCTCGAGGTGGCGGACGTGGCGGCGTCGTTCCAGGAGGCCGTGGCCGATGTGCTGACGATGAAGGCCGTGCGGGCCTGCACCGACCTCGGGGTCGACACGCTGCTCATCGGCGGCGGCGTGGCGGCCAACTCGAGGCTGCGGGAACTGGCGGGCCAGCGCTGCGCCGACGCGGGCATCACCCTGCGCGTGCCGCGGCCCCGGCTGTGCACCGACAACGGTGCGATGGTCGTGGGCGTGGCGTCCGCGCTGCTGGCCGGCGGAGTGGCGCCCAGCCCGTTGACCGTGGCGGCCGACCCGGGGCTGCCGGTCGAGACGACGCAGGTGGTCTGACGACGACGTCGTCCGGGGGCGCGGTTGCGTGTTCGCCGATCGCGAACGCGTCCCGATCGGGCACACGGGACACTTGAGTGCTGGCACTCGCGCATATAGAGTGCCAATAGGCATGGAACCGGCGGCGTCACCCGCGACGACGCTTCTCCGGACCCCGCCGCACATTCATCAGCCATCTACACACGGAGGATCCATCGTGGCGATCAAGCCGCTTGAGGACAAGATTCTCGTCGAGGCCACCGCTGCCGAGACCACCACGGCGTCCGGCCTCGTCATTCCGGACACCGCCAAGGAGAAGCCCCAGGAGGGCACCGTCGTCGCGGTCGGTAAGGGCCGCTTCGACGAGGACGGCGACCGCATCCCCATGGACATCAAGGAGGGGGACAAGGTCATCTACTCGAAGTACGGCGGCACCGAGATCAAGTACGAGGGCAAGGAATACCTGATCCTCTCCTCGCGTGACGTTCTCGCAGTCATCGACTGACGTGAGCTGCTGAAC
Source organism: Dietzia sp. NPDC055877 (assembly GCF_053615975.1). NCBI lineage: Bacteria > Bacillati > Actinomycetota > Actinomycetes > Mycobacteriales > Dietziaceae > Dietzia > Dietzia sp. NPDC055877. Next base: position 85,867 of record NZ_JBSHCV010000004.1, read on the forward strand.
CCCGCCCCGACGGCGCCGGCCAGAAGGCCGGTCCCGCCGGGGCGGTGGTGTCTCACGCCTGCCGAACCGTCTGATCAGACCCCTTCTTCCTCCCAGGAGTTCCATCCATGTCCAAGTTGATCGCATTCGACGAGGAGGCCCGCAAGGGCATGCTCGCCGGTGTCGACGAGCTCGCCGACACCGTCAAGGTCACGCTCGGCCCCAAGGGCCGGCACGTCGTCCTGTCCAAGGCCTTCGGCGGCCCGACCGTCACCAACGACGGCGTCTCCATCGCCCGCGAGATCGAGCTCTCCGATCCGTTCGCGAACCTCGGCGCCCAGCTGGTCAAGAGCGTCGCCACCAAGACCAACGACGTCGCCGGCGACGGCACGACCACCGCCACCGTCCTGGCACAGGCACTCATCCGTGAGGGGCTGCGCAACGTGGTGGCCGGCTCCAACCCCATGGCCATGGGCAAGGGCATCGAGAAGGCCGCTGCCGCCGCCGTGGAGTACCTGCGCTCGGCCGCGACCCCCGTCTCCGGTTCCGAGGCCGTCGCGCAGGTCGCCACCGTGTCCTCGCGTGACCCTGAGATCGGCCGCATGGTCGCCGAGGCCATGGACGCCGTCGGCGTCAACGGCGTCGTCTCCGTGGAGGAGTCGCAGGGCCTGCACACCGAGGTCTCCGTGACCGAGGGCATCGCCTTCGACAAGGGCTACCTGTCGCCGTACTTCGTCACCGACCCGGACGAGCAGAAGGCCATCTACGAGGATGTGCTGATCCTGCTGCACCGCGAGAAGATCAGCTCGCTGCCGGACCTGCTGCCGCTGCTGGAGAAGGTCGCCGAGACCGGCAAGCCGCTGCTCATCGTCGCCGAGGACGTCGACGGCGAGGCGCTGTCGACGCTGGTGGTCAACTCGATCCGTAAGACCATCAAGGTCGTCGCGATCAAGGCGCCGTACTTCGGTGACCGCCGCAAGGCGTTCCAGGAGGACCTGGCGATCGTCACGGGCGGCCAGGTCATCAGCCCAGACCTGGGCATGAAGCTCGCGGAGAGCGGCCTCGAGGTGCTCGGCGGTGCCCGTCGCGTGACCGTCTCCAAGGACGAGACGATCATCGTCGACGGCGCCGGCGAGCAGGCCGACGTCGACGCCCGCGTCGCCCAGCTCCGTCGCGAGGCCGAGGCCACCGACTCGGACTGGGATCGCGAGAAGCTCGAGGAGCGGATCGCCAAGCTCGCCGGCGGCGTCGCGGTTCTCCGCGTCGGTGCCGCAACCGAGACCGAGCTGACCGAGCGCAAGCTCCGCGTCGAGGACGCCGTCAACTCCGCCAAGGCGGCCGTTGAGGAGGGCGTCATCGCCGGTGGCGGATCGGTGCTCGTGCAGGCCGCGGCCGCTCTCGAGCGGCTCGCCGCCGACACCACCGACTCCGATGAGGCAGTCGGCGTGAACGTCGTGCGTAAGGCGCTGGTGGCGCCGCTGTTCTGGATCGCCGCCAACGCCGGCGAGGACGGCGCCGTGGTGGTGAGCAAGGTCACCGAGCTCGGTGCCCGCGACGGGTACAACGCCGCGACCGGCGAGTACGGCGACCTGATCGACCAGGGCGTCATCGACCCGGTCAAGGTCACCTCCTCGGCCGTCGTCAACGCCTGCTCGGTGGCGCGCATGGTGCTGACGACCGAGACCGCGATCGTCGAGAAGCCGGCCGAGCCGGCCGCCGACGCGCACGGCCACCACGGTCACGCGCACTGAGCCAGACGCTCGCGTCAGTCGGCTCACCCGACATGGCCTAGTGAGGATCCCGGGCCCCGCCCCCCGTGTGTCGGGGAGTGGGGCCCGGTGCCGTTCCGGGGCTGTTGTGTGGTCGTCTGACACCCCCAGCAGTTACGCTTGGCGCTCAGCAGTACTCCTACGACACAGGGGTCACGTGCCTCACGCCAGGCACCCACCACGTCGATCGCTCCAGCGTTCGACGAGTCCCCGCCGCGACCTGCGTCGCGTCTACGAGAGAAAGGCCGTGCCCCGCAACACACCCGTGTAACGCGAGGCCCCCCGAATTCGATGACAGGTACAGCAGACGAGTTGGAACTCTCCGTCGCCGCAGCGGTCAAGGGAGACCGGACCGCGGCTGCACGGGTTCTTGAACTCGTTCAGCCCGGTGTGGTGCGGTACTGCCGTTCCCGCGTCGGCGGCTCGGAAAGAGCCAACCTGTCTGCTGACGATGTCGCCCAGGAGGTGCTGATCGCGGTTCTCTCGGCTCTGCCGGGATACCGGGATCAGGGACGCCCCTTCATGGCCTTCGTGTACGGGATCGCGTCCCACAAGGTCGCGGACGCCCACAGGGGCAACGCACGGAACAAGTCCGATCCCGTGGAGTACCTCCCCGAGGTGCTCTCCGATGACACGGGGCCGGAGGAGTACCTCCTCGACGGCGAGGTCTCCAAAGCGGTCAGGTCGCTTCTGGAAACCCTGCCGGAGAAGCAACGGGAGATCGTCCGGCTACGAGTCGTAGTGGGACTGTCTGCGGAAGAGACCGCGGAGATCGTCGACAGTACGGCCGGAGCCGTGCGCGTCGCCCAGCACCGGGCGATGAAGCAGCTTCGCGCAACGATCGAGAAGGATGGAGAGGAGCGATGGCGATGAACGACGACGATGTCGTCCGGGGCACCCGTGACGATGCCGCCTCGCTCGACGCGCATGACGTCGACCCCGCCCGGGTCGACCATGACGACGAGCTCCTCGATCTTCTCGGCAGTGGCGAACGACCCGGCGGTGATGACCCCCTTCTCGCGCTGCTCGCCGACTGGCGCGCCGAGACCGGGGCAGCAGAACTGCCCGCGCTCCCGAGCGCCGAAGAGATCGAGGTGGCACTGGCCCCGAACGTGACGCAGTTGCGGCCGCGTCGGGGATGGACGCGCAACGGTGATCACCACCACGGCAAGCGCCCCGCCCTCTGGCAGGCAGCGACCGGCGCGGCCGCTGTCGCCGCCCTGATCGTCGGCGGACTGTCCGTGGCCGCGCACAGCGCGATGCCCGGCGACCCACTGTGGGGCGTGTCCAAGACGATTTTCTCGGACCGCGCCGGCGAAGTGGAGCTGGTCAACGACCTGAGCGAGTACCTGGCCAAGGCCGACGACGCCGCCCGTGGTGGCGACCACGGGGAGGCCGAGCGTCTCCTCGACGAGGTGAGCCAGCGGCTCGATGAGGTCTCGGATGCGTCCGAGCGTGTCGAGTTGATGAAGCGTCGGGACGCGATCCGGCGTGACCTGAGCAGGGTCACCCCGAGCGCCGTGCCGTCGCCCGCGCCGGCCCCCGAGTCCGCGCCACCGGCGGGCCCGGCCACGCTGGTGCCCGGTGCGCCGGTGCCGCTGCCGACGCACCTGATCCCCACGGCGCCCCCGGGTGCTCCGGTGATCCCGCTCCCGCTCGACGGTCTGCGGATCTCCACGACGCTGCAGATCCCGATCGACACCCAGCGGCTGCAGGACTTCCTGGCACCCACCACGGGCCAGCAGGACCAGCTGGATGAGCGGACGATGATGCACCAGCAGCCGTCGCAGTCGCGCACCACCATCACCCAGGTGCCCACGACCACGCAGCAGCAGCCGAAGTCGACCAACAATCAGCAGCCGGCGCCCACGAGCCCGCCCACCTCGGGCGGCAACTGAGCGACCCACGGGTGCCGACGCCCTGAACGTCGGGACCCTCCGGTCACGCTGACCGGGCGCAGACGGGCACAGAGAAACGGACCGGCCCCAGCTCCTCCTCATGAGGGCTGGGGCCGGTTCGGCGTATCGGGCGCCGGTCCGAGCGGATCAGCGGCGCCAGTTCAACTTGCGCGGGGGCCGCAGCGCGCGAGCCGCATCCGCGTAGCCGCGGCAGTACTCCCACGTCACATAATCGTCCGGGACGGGATCGAAGGCCGGCTCGTGCGGCAGGAGAGAACCGTCCTGGAGGAGCTGCATGAGGTTCGCGCGCAGCATGTCCCACTCGTGGTAGTGCTCCTCGGCGCAGTCCTCGCACTGCACGGCCACGCCCTTGACCCCGATCGGGGCGAGCAGGCGGCGGAACTCCACGAGATCCGCCAGGTCCTCCTCGATGGCCAGTCGCTCATCCGGATCGAGAGGGCCGGCCGGGATCTCGTCGTCAACCGGGTCGAACTCGGCCAGCTCCGCGGCCGGATCATCCGGGTCGCCGGCGAACGGGTCGGGCGGCATGCCATGCCGAAGGGGATCGTCCACGACTCCACCGTACCCGTGCTCACCGGCCTGTGGGGACCACGGACCACGCGCAACGGGGTCGACGGTTCGAGCCTGGGGCCCGGAAGCCACTATCCTCGGAACGACTACCGAGACGACCCCCAGGAGGACGGCAGATGAGCGAGTCGCATGGCCCCGTGCGCACCGGCGGCGACGACCCGACCAAGGTCGCGATGGTCGGCCTGACCTTCGACGATGTGCTGCTGCTCCCGGCCGCTTCCGAGGTGGTCCCGAGCGAGGTCGACACGAGCACCCAGTTGACGCGCGAGATCACTCTGCGGGTACCGCTCGTCTCGTCTGCCATGGACACGGTCACCGAGGCGCGGATGGCCATCGCGATGGCCCGACAGGGCGGCATCGGCGTGCTCCACCGCAACCTCTCGGTCGCGGACCAGGCAGCCCAGGTCGACACCGTCAAGCGGTCCGAGGCGGGCATGGTCACTGACCCGGTCACCTGCAAGCCCTCCGCCACGCTGGCGGAGGTCGACCAGTTGTGTGCCCGTTACCGCATCTCCGGCCTGCCGGTGACCGACGAGCGCGGGGAGCTGGTGGGCATCATCACCAACCGCGACATGCGTTTCGAGGTGGACAAGTCGCGCCGGGTGGACGAGGTCATGACGCGAGCGCCTCTCGTCGTCGCCCGTGAGGGGGTCACTGCTGAGGCCGCACTGGGCCTGCTGCGCCGCCACAAGATCGAGAAGCTCCCGATCGTGGACGGCGACGGCCGTCTCACCGGCCTGATCACCGTCAAGGACTTCGTCAAGACCGAGAAGCACCCTGACGCCACCAAGGACGCCGACGGCCGCCTGCGTGTGGCCGCCGCGATCGGCACCGGCGAGGACGCCTGGCAGCGCGCCGGCGCCCTCGCGGAGGCCGGTGTCGACGCCCTCGTCGTGGACACCGCGCACGCCCACAACCGCAACGCGCTCGACATGGTCGCCCGCGTCAAGCGTGAGTTCGGCGACCGTGTCCAGGTCATCGGCGGCAATCTCGCCACCCGCGGCGCCGCGCAGGCCATGATCGACGCCGGCGCGGACGCCATCAAGGTGGGCATCGGCCCCGGCTCGATCTGCACGACCCGCGTCGTGGCCGGCGTGGGGGCCCCGCAGATCACCGCCCTGCTCGAGGCGTCGGTGGCGGCCAAGGCGGCGGGCATCCCCGTGATCGCCGACGGCGGCATGCAGTACTCGGGCGACGTGGCCAAGGCGATCGCCGCTGGGGCGTCGGCCTGCATGTTCGGCTCGCTCCTGGCCGGTTGTACCGAGTCGCCAGGAGAGCTGATCTTCGTCGACGGCAAGCAGTTCAAGGTCTACCGGGGCATGGGCTCGCTCGGCGCGATGCGCGGACGCGGGAAGCCGGGCGCCGAGCAGTCCTTCTCCAAGGACCGCTACTTCCAGGACGATGTGCTGTCCGAGGAGAAGCTGGTGCCGGAGGGCATCGAGGGACGGGTGCCGTTCCGCGGCGATGTGGGGCAGGTCCTCCACCAGCTCAACGGCGGCCTGCGCGCGGGCATGGGCTACACCGGCTCCGCCACGATCCCCGAGATGAACCGTGCACAGTTCGTCCAGATCACGGCCGCGGGGCTCAAGGAGAGCCACCCGCACGCGATCCAGATGACCGTCGAGGCACCCAACTACAACGTCAAGGACTGAGACCACCGTGCGAGATGTCGTTGAGATCGGCCTGGGCCGCGAGGCCCGCCGCATGTACGGGCTGGGCGAGGTCGACCTCGTCCCGTCGCGACGCACCCGCAGCTCCAAGGAGGTGTCGACCTCCTGGCAGATCGACGCCTATCAGATGGACATCCCCGTGATGACCCACCCGACGGACGCGGTCGTCTCGCCGTCGTCGGCGGTGGCCTTCTCCAACCTGGGTGGACTGGCCGTGCTCAACGGCGAGGGCCTGTGGGGCCGCCACGCCGACCCCGAGGCGGCCATCGCCGAGCTGCGCGACATCGCGCTGGAGGACAGGACCGGCCACCGCGCCGTCGCGCGCCTGCAGGAGCTGCACCGGGCGCCCATCGACCGGGAGCTGCTCGCCGGCGCCGTCCAGAAGATCCGCGACGAGGGGGCGACGGTCGCCGTGCGCGTCTCGCCGCAGCACGCGCGTGAGCTCACGCCGGGCCTCATCGCGGCCGGTATCGACATGCTGGTCGTGCAGGGCACGATCATCTCCGCCGAGCACGTCAGCGGCGAGGACGAGCCGCTCAACCTCAAGGATTTCATCGGCGGGCTGGACGTGCCGGTGATCGCCGGCGGCGTGGTGGACTACAAGACCGCGCTACACCTCATGCGCACCGGTGCGGCCGGGGTGATCGTGGGCTACGGCGGTGTCGAGGGTGTCACCACCACCGGACCCGTGCTCGGCATGGAGGTTCACATGGCCTCCGCGATCGCCGACGCCGCCGCCGCCCGCCGCGACTACCTCGACGAGACCGGCGGGCGCTACGTCCACGTGATCGCCGACGGCGACATCTACACCTCCGGTGACATCGCCCGCGCCGTCGCGTGCGGTGCCGACGCCGTGGCGCTGGGCCCGCTGCTCGCCGGAGCCTTGGAGTCCCCGGGCCGGGGCGTGTACTGGGACGCCGTCTCCGCGCACCCCAACGTGCCCCGCGGCCACGTGGCCGAGACGGATGACGAGAACCACCTCGCGCCGCTCACCGAGGTGCTGGAGGGACCCACGAACGTGCCCGACGGCACCCGCAACCTCATGGGCGGTCTGCGTCGAGCCATGGCCAAGTGTGGTTACACCGACGTCAAGGGCTTTCAGAAGGCGGACCTGTCGGTCCGCACCTGACACCCCGGTCGACTTCGCGCACCCCGCAGCCGCCACGGCTGCGGGGTGCGGTCGTTCGCGCGGCGTAGGGGAGGGCCGAGCCGAAAATGGTCGTGTGTCCAGTTGACCGCAGGGCGCCTGACAAAAGGCGACCTACTGTCGGGTAGGTTCAGGTGACCGGGTAGTAATGTGACCCACACCATTGATCTCGATCCGGAGAGTTTCGCCATGACGTCGTCCCCACAGCAGCCAACCGATCCCGCGGCCACCTCGCCCACCGACACGGACGTGATCGTCGTCGGCTCCGGCTTCGGTGGCAGCGTCACCGCGCTGCGGCTGACGGAGAAGGGTTACCGGGTCACGGTCGTGGAGGCCGGCCGACGGTTTGCCGACTCCGACTTCGCCAAGACCTCCTGGCGGCTCAACAAGTTCGTGTGGGCCCCCAAGCTCGGCCTGTTCGGGGTGCAGCGCCTGCATATGCTGCGCGACGTCCTGGTTATGGCCGGGGCCGGCGTGGGCGGCGGCTCGCTCAACTACGCCAACACCCTGTACAAACCGTCGGAGCCGTTCTTCACTGATCCCCAGTGGGCGCACATCACCGACTGGGACGAGGAACTGTCCCCGTTCTACGACCAGGGCCGCCGCATGCTTGGCGTCGTCACCAACCCCAGCCACACGCACTCCGACACGGTCGTCAAGGAGGTCGCGCGCGACATGGGGGCCGAGGACACGTTTGTCTACACCCCGGTCGGCGTCTTTTTCGGCGAGAAGACCGGCGGCCAGGGCAAGCCGGGCGAGACCGTCCCCGACCCGTTCTTCGGCGGCGTGGGCCCGGACCGCACGGCCTGCATCGAGTGCGGCGAGTGCATGACCGGTTGCCGGCACGGCGCCAAGAACACGCTCGTCAAGAACTACCTCGGCCTGGCAGAGCGCGCCGGCGCCCGCATCCTGGACCGCACCACGGTCAGCGGGCTGCGCGAGCGCGGCGACGGCACGTGGGAGGTGACCGTCGAGCGCACGGGCGCCTGGACCAGGCGAGGTAAGCGACCCGGCACCATGACCGCGGCCCACGTGGTGGTCGCCGCGGGAACCTGGGGCACCCAGCACCTGCTGCACTACGCCAAGGACGACGGCTCGCTGCCGCGGCTGTCGGGCGCGCTCGGCGGGCTCACCCGCACCAACTCCGAGTCGATACTCGGGGCGATGGGTGACGAGTACATCCCGGAGCGGGACTTCTCCGAGGGCGTGGCCATCACCTCCTCGTTCCATCCGCGCCCCGACACCCACATCGAGCCCGTCCGCTACGGCAAGGGCTCCAACGCCATCGCGATGCTGCAGACCCTGCTCACCGACGGCAAGGACGGCGTCCCGCGCTGGCTGTCGCTCCTGCTCGAGATCGTGCGCAACCCCCTGCGGGCCGCCAAGATGTTCAACTACCGCCGGTGGAGCCAGCGCACGGTGATCGTGCTGGTCATGCAGAACCTGGACAACTCGCTGCAGACCTTCGTCAAGCGCTTCGGGCCGTTCCGGTACGTCTCCAGTAGGCAGGGGCACGGCGAGCCCAACCCGACCTGGATCCCCCAGGGCAACGAGGCCACCCGGCGGATCGCGGACAAGATCGACGGCACGCCCGGCGGCACTGTCGGCGACATCTTCAACATGCCGATGACCGCGCACTTCCTCGGCGGCTGCGCCATCTCGGACTCGCCCGAGAGCGGCGTGGTGGACCCGTACCACCGTGTGTGGAACTACCCGACCATGCACATCGTCGACGGCTCCGCGATCTCGGCGAACCTCGGCGTCAACCCGGCGCTGAGCATCACCGCGCAGGCCGAGCGCGCCATGTCGCTGTGGCCCAACAAGGGCGAGGCCGACGCGCGGCCGGCGCAGGGCGAGGCCTACCAGAGGATCGCGCCGGTGGCGCCGAGGTCGCCGGTCGTGCCCGAGGCGGCACCGGGCGCGCTGCGGCTGCCGATCGTCGGGGTGAGCTGAGCTCCGAGCGTGACGTGGGGGCGGGCGGGGACGGCCTGAGTACGACGACGACGACGTGGCGCATAGACTCGGGCGCGTGGCCGAGAACGCAACGACCGATTCCCAGCTCACCGCAGAGGCGGCGGCACCGCGACCGGTGCTCGTCGTCGACTTCGGCGCCCAGTACGCGCAGCTCATCGCGCGGCGCGTGCGTGAGGCCCGCGTCTACTCCGAGGTGATCCCGCACACCGCGACGGTGGAGGAGATCCGGGCCAAGAACCCGGTCGCCCTGATCCTGTCCGGTGGGCCGTCCAGCGTGTACGCCGAGGACGCGCCGTCGCTCGATCCGGCCGTGTTCGAGCTGGGCCTGCCGGTGTTCGGCATCTGCTACGGCTTCCAGGCGATGGCCCGGGCGCTCGGCGGCGAGGTGGCGCAGACCGGGAACCGCGAGTACGGCCGCACCGACATGACGGTGGACGGGGGCGTGCTGCACGCGGGGATGCCCGGGCACCACCCGGTGTGGATGAGCCACGGCGATGCCGTGACCGCCGCGCCCGAGGGCTTCGCCGTGACCGCTTCCTCGCCGGGCGCTCCGGTCGCCGCCTTCGAGTGCCCCGAGCGCCGGATGGCCGGGGTGCAGTACCACCCCGAGGTGCTGCACTCGCCGCACGGCCAGCAGGTGCTGAGCCGCTTCCTCACCGAGGTCGCCGGACTCGAGCCCTCGTGGACCGCGGCCAACATCGCCGAGCAGCTCATCGAGGCCGTGCGCGAGCAGGTCGGCGACGGCCGCGCGATCTGCGGTCTGTCCGGCGGCGTGGACTCGGCCGTCGCGGCCGCGCTCGTGCAGCGCGCGATCGGCGATCGCCTCACCTGTGTGTTCGTCGACCACGGACTGCTGCGTGCGGGGGAGCGGGAGCAGGTCGAGACCGACTTCGCCGCCGCCATCGGCGCCCCGCTCATCACGCTGGACGATGCGGACGTGTTCCTCGGCCACCTGGCCGGGGTCACCGATCCCGAGACCAAGCGCAAGATCATCGGCCGCGAGTTCATCCGGTCCTTCGAGCGCGCCGTCGCCCGGGCGCTGGAGCTCCAGGGGGACGACGCCGAGTCCGTCGACTTTCTCGTCCAGGGCACCCTCTACCCGGACGTCGTGGAGTCCGGCGGCGGCTCCGGAACGGCCACCATCAAGAGCCACCACAACGTGGGCGGCCTGCCCGACGACGTGGAGTTCACCCTCGTCGAGCCGCTGCGACTGCTGTTCAAGGACGAGGTCCGGGCCGTGGGCCGGGAGCTCGGCCTGCCCGAGGCGATCGTCGGCCGCCACCCGTTCCCCGGCCCGGGGCTGGGGATCCGCATCGTCGGCGCGGTGGACGAACAGCGGCTCGACACCCTGCGAGCGGCCGATGCGATCGCGCGCGAGGAGATGACCGCCGCCGGCCTGGACTCCACCGTGTGGCAGTGCCCGGTCGTGCTCCTGGCAGACGTGCGCTCGGTGGGCGTGCAGGGCGACGGCCGCACCTACGGGCACCCGATCGTGCTGCGGCCGGTGAGCTCCGAGGACGCGATGACCGCCGACTGGACCCGGGTGCCGTACGAGACGCTGGCCCTGATCTCGAACCGCATCACCAACGAGGTCCCGGACGTCAACCGCGTCGTGCTGGACATCACGAGCAAGCCGCCGGGGACCATCGAGTGGGAGTGACTCAGGCGTAGGAGAGCGCCCTGCGCCCCTCGCCGGAGAGCCGGACCCAGCTTGCGGTGGCGAGGGCGTGGACCTCGGTCGCCGGGAGTTCGAGCCAGCGCCGGCCGCGGGCGATGCGGTCCCGGATGTCGGCGGCGTCGGTGCCGAGGACGTCAGCGCACCACGAGATGCGCCGCTCGCCGGTGTGGTGTTGCAGGACGAGCAGCTCCAGCACGTCCGTCGCGAGCGAGCCGTCGGAGAGAGCGGCCGCGGTGTCAGCCGTCAGTTCGGGCGGATTCTGCAGCCGGCTCCCGGCGATGTGGTCGGCGGTCTCGTACCGGGGGAAGGTGCGCACCAGAGCGATCCCGACGAGGACCGCGGTGGCGACGAGGATCGGCCAGTGGTCAAACGCGCCGACGAGATTGCCGAGGAAGACCACGGTGAACACGGCGGGGCCGGCGAGCGCGGGGCTACGCCACCACCGGTGTCCCGGCGGCTCCGGCATCTCGATGCTGCCGCTGTGGCCCCGGAGGCTCGCGCGTCGAACAGCGATGACGGCGGCGATGACCGCCGCCGCCACGATGACGACCAGACCGGTCAGGGACACCGCGAGGCCACCGGGAAGCAGAGCCGGATTGGCGATCAGCGTGAACCCGGTCGCGGCCAGGACACCCACGGCCGGCCGTTGCCACCAGGGCCGTTCCTCCGCCCGTCGCCGCAGCTCCCAGACCCGGTCGACCGTCGCCGCCGCGTCGGCGGACGCCTCCTCGGGTGACGGACCGCCTGACGCCGGGTTGTCGGACTCGGGACGCGCGGGGTCGGACGGGACGGGCATCGCCCGACCATATCGGGCCGCGGATCCGGACCAGGGACCGGCCGCGGCCACGGAGTGGGTCAGCGCCGGACCACCATGATGAGCCCCACGAGCACGGTGAGCACGAGCCCACCGGCCAGCAGGATTGTCGGGGTGATGACCGGCCCGCCGAGGATCGCCCACACGGCCACCGCCATCGAGAGGAGACCCGCCACCGCCAGGATCGGCGACCCGGCCCGCTTGCGGTCGGTCACCTCCACGGCGCTCCCGGTCGTGCCCGCGGCCGCCACCCTGAGCTCCACCGGCCCGACACCGAAGCCCAGCGGCTGCGGGTTCGAGAACCCGGTCCCGTACGGCAGCGGCTCGTACAGCGGTTGCTCGGGGAACGGTTGTTCGCGGAATGGCTGCTCGGGGAACTGGTCTTGCGGGTTCATGGTGTTCATCGGGTCACCTTCACGCTTCCCATCTCGGTGGAGACATCCAGGGTCAGTACGGGGCCGTCGGGGTTCTCGGACGGGGCGGGGCAGTCGATGCTGCCCACCTCGACGCGGCAGTTCGCGTCCACCTCGAGGCCCTCGGGCAGTTGCACGCGCACCTCGCCGACCTCGTTGGAGATGCTGTAGGTGCGGTCGCGGTCGAGTTCGAGTCCGCGCAGATCGACACGGACCGAGCCGAGCTCATGGGCGACCGGGACGTTCAGCTGCTCGGGGGAGGTGATCGCCACCCGCTTCTCGCCGATCGTCTCCCAGCCGCCCTCGGGCACCTGGACGAGCGAGGCCAGCAGCACGAACCCGGCGAGCGGGCCGGCCACCACCAGCAGCCCGTGACCCCGGCGGGTGAACGCGCCGATGAGCAGTCCACCGGCCACCACGGCCAGGGCGACCGCGGCGATGCGCGTCGCGTCCAGCCAGGCCAGACCGCCGATCGTGGACAAGCCGGCGGCGACTGCCGCGGCGATGAGCGCCAGACCGAGCGTGATCTTGGTCAGCCGCGACCTGCGGGCGGGCTGCGCCTTGTCGGCGATGTGGATGCCGGGCTCGGGCAGGTCCCACGCGAAGGGGGCGGCGCCGAGCGGATCCCACGACGGCGGGACCGGCGGGCCGTGCGGGGCGTCGGGGCCGGAGCCGGGCTCCTGCCACGGGCCGGGGGCGGCGCCCGGGTGGGTCGCGCCGGCCGGACCACCGGCGCCGTACCCTGCGCCCGGGGCACGCGGCGCCGACACGTCGGCCCAGCCGACCGGCGGCTCGGGGGAGCGTCGGAACAACCCGTACCAGCCGACCAGCATCGCCGCGGTCATGAGGAACCCGGCGCCGAGCAGGAAGGTCTGCCCGGAACCGCCGAAGGTCGGAGCCGAGATGAGGACGACGACGACGAGCGCCACCGCCGTCAGCTTGGACCCGGACGCCCGGCCCCGGCCGATGAGCGCCTCGCCCTTGGACGCCTCGTCTCCGGCGGCACGGAGCAGCAGCCACATCAGCGCGTAGAGGAACACACCCGCGCCACCCCAGAGGGCGGCGATGACGAACGCGACGCGGATGAGCACCGGGTCGATGCCGTAGCGCCGACCGAATCCGCCACAGACGCCGGCGATCTTGGAATCATCCGGGGTCCGGACGGGACGGGTCCGCCACAGGGAGCGGAGTTCTGCTGACAGGTCGTGGGTACTCGTGCTGGACATGACTCACATCGTGCTCGGCCGGGGGCCCGGGCACATCGGGGACCGACCCTGATATCCGGACCCCGGGAATCTCAGGGTCGGCCCCCGATGCGGACCCCGGGACGATCTGTGACCATTGGTTTCATGAGTGAGAACGCGACCGACCCCGCGCCGGTCGAGCCCGTGCGTGCGTCGGACGCCGAATCCGCGGGCCCGCCCGCTCCGGCAAACGGGCCCGCGACGCGCCCGGGGCCGCGCGGCCCGGTGCCGCCGGGTGCCCCGGCGCTGCGTCCGCCCGGCACGGTTCCGGCCGGCTTCCGGTGGTACCCACGGCTGACCCGGGTCACCGACGCCTCCGTCGTGGGCGGCGTGTGCGCGGGCCTGGCCGAGCACCTCGGCGTCAAGGTCACCCACGTGCGGCTGGCCATGGTTCTGTTCGCCATCCTCTCCGGTGCCGGCGTGGTCCTGTACTCGGCGCTGTGGGTGCTCCTGCCGTCCGCCCCCGCCCGCGTGGACGCGCCCCCCGTCGATCCGCGCGAACGCCGACACGGCAAGGCGCTGGTCGCGGTCGCGATGGTGGGCGCGGTGCTGTCGTTCATGCTGACCACCGCCACGGGACTGAACGTCATCGTCCCCGTCCTCGTGGTGGCCCTGGGCGCCGGGCTCGTCTGGCAGCAGTACGACCGCGGGGGAAAGGTCTCACCACGGTCCGCCTTCGACTGGGCCCGTGTCACGGCAGGGGCGACCCTCGTCGTCGTCGGACTCGCGGTCGTCGTCCTGGGACAGGTCGAGTTCGCCGCACTCCGGTCGTCTCTCCTCGCGGTGGTCGCGACGCTGGTCGGCGTCGGACTGCTGTCGGTCCCCGTCGGGCTGCGGCTGTGGCACTCGCTCGAGGAGGAACGTGCTGCGCGGATCCGGGAGGCCGAGCGCAGTGACATCGCCTCCCACCTGCACGATTCCGTCCTCCAGACCCTCGCCCTGATCCAGAAGCGCTCCGACGACCCCGCGCAGGTCACGCGCCTGGCCCGACGCCAGGAACGCGAACTGCGGCAGTGGCTCTTCGGCGCCGGCTCGCGCATGTCGTCCGGGGCGACCACCGTGGCCGGGGCGGTCGAGGTGATGGTCGGCGACCTCGAGGACGCGTACGGACTGCGCATCGACCAGGTGGTGGTGGGGGGCGACGGCGCGGTCGGCGACACGGAGGAGGCCGTCCTCGGCGCGGTCCGCGAGGCGCTGGTCAACGTCGCCAAGCACGCCGGCGTCGACACCGCGGACGTCTTCGTGGAGAACGACGGGCGCGTGCTGAGTGCGTTCGTCCGCGACCGCGGCGCCGGCTTCGACCCCGACGCGGTCTCCGCCGACAGACACGGACTCGCGCAGTCGATCCGGCACCGCGTGGAGAGTCGCGGGGGCGCCGTCACCGTGCGCAGTACGCTCGGGCGGGGGACCGAGATCGGGATCGAGATGCCGCTGGAGGGCGAATGATGCAGGTGCGCAGGTGACGGGTGAGCCGGTGGTGGGCGGCGTGGCCGGTGCGGCTTCGGCCGGGGAGTCTGGCGCGGCTGCGGTCGGTGGGGCCGGCGCGGCCGGCAGTAGGGCGTGCCGCGTCTTCCTCGTCGACGACCATGCGGTGTTCCGCAGCGGCGTGCGCGCCGAACTGGGTGGCCAGGCCGCGATCGAGGTAGTCGGCGAGGCCGGCTCCGTGGCCGAGGCGGTAGCCGGGATCGGGCGCGTGCAACCTGATGTGGTGCTGCTCGACGTCCACATGCCCGACGGTGGCGGCATGGCCGTGCTGCGATCGGTGCTGGCGTCCGGTGCTGCTGGCTCGAGCTCGGTTGGTTCGGGCTCTGCTGGCTCGGCGGCTTCTGGCTCGAGCGCTGTGGGCCCCGGCGCGACGTCCGGCGGTGCGCAGGCGGAGGCCGCGCACGTGCCGACCTTCCTCGCGCTGAGCGTCTCGGATGCAGCCGAGGACGTGATCGCCGTGATCCGCTCCGGCGCCCGCGGCTACGTCACCAAGACCATCTCCGGCGACGAGCTGGCCGATGCCGTGCGCCGGGTGGCCGACGGCGACGCCGTGTTCTCCCCGCGACTGGCCGGCTTCGTGCTGGATGCCTTCGCCCGCGCCGCCCCCGGGCCCGAGGATCGCGGTGAGCCCGTGCACGACCCCGAGGTCGACTCCCTCACCCCGCGCGAGAAAGAGGTGTTGCGGCTGCTCGCCCGCGGCTACACGTACAAGGAGATCGCCGAGGAGCTGTTCATCTCGGTCAAGACCGTGGAGACACACGCCTCGAACGTGCTGCGCAAGACCCAGCAGTCGAACCGGCACGCGCTGACCCGCTGGGCGCAGTCCCGCCACCTCGACTGATCGCGGGTCGGCCGCCCGCTCGCCCGGCGCTCCCGGTTTCGCTCGGTTCGCAGCCCGGACCGCTGAGGTGAGGCCGACCAGTTGCCCGGCCCGCCCTGCCTGCTCCGCACGTACCCGCCGCCTCCCCGGCGAGTGGTCCGACCCGCTCACGTTCTCCCAGGTCGCGGAATGGGTTTCGTCGTATTGACCGCTCGCCGCCGCGGAGCGCAATGTGACTCATCGGCCGAGTGACCGTGCACGAATTCCTGTCGACGACGCTACTGTGACGTCGTGACCGAACCCCGCGACCTGCCCGTGTGCATCATCGGCGACTCGTTCGTGGCCGGTTACGGCGACGAGACCGGCCGCGGCTGGACCGCGCTCCTGGTGGAGGCAGCCGCCCGCGAGGATCTGCACCTGCACGCCACGGTCGCGGGGATCGGCGGGGACACCTCGGAGATGATCCTGGCCCGCTGGGATGAGGTCGACCGGCGTCGGGCCGCGTTCCCGACCACCGCCGTGATCGCCGAGTTCGGGGTCAACGACGTCATGCATGTCGCGGGGGCCGAGCCCGGTGTCGAGGTCGAACGGGTCGATGAGCAGGGAACGGTCGCGGCGCTGCGCGGCATGATCGGCCGGGCGCCGCGAGGGCGGTTCCTGGTGGTCGGCCCGCCGCCGGTCCTGTGGGACGAGGTCAATGCGCGCACCGTGGCCCGCGCGGAGGCGATCGCGTCCGTGTGCGCCGAGGCGGGTGTTCCATTCGTGCCGACCTTCGATGCGCTGCGGCCCGGCGGGGCGTGGATGCGCGAGGTGGCCGCGGGGGACGGCGCGCACCCCGGCCCAGGCGGATACGCGCAGTTCGCGGAGGCGATCACCCGCCCGGTCCTGGACTGGCTGCGCGCTCTCCCGGACGCCGAGCCCGGCTGGAACCAGCGCCAGGTTAGAAGCTGAACCCGGCAACCCGGCAACCCCGCAACCCGGCAACCCGGCAACCCGGAACCGTCCGCCAGAACCGAGCCCGTCCCGATCCACATCGGGTCAGCGCGAGCTCCTCATCGCGGCTTTGACGGTCACTGCCGGATCGGCTTCCAGGTCGGCCACGCGCTCGGAACCCATGGGCACCAGCGCGATCCGCCCGGCGGAATCGAAGTGCAACGCCCAGCCGTAGGTTTTGGCCAGCGGCGAGGTGCGCAGGCACGGCTGCCCTGTGGAGAAGAACTGCGCGCGTGCAGCGGGCCGGTCGGCTTCGGCGATCCCCTTGCGCTGGCAGTGCACATCGAAGATCAGGTCGTCGCTGGTCCAGACGTAGTCGCCGGCCGAGAGCCGCTCGTACTGCAGCTCGGCGATCGATCCTTTACCGGCCGGCGGGGCCGTCGCCGTCTGCGTCTTGGTGTCTGGCGCGGGAAGGATCAGGGTGTCGGTGTAATCGGTGGTGTGCACGGTCATCTCCCTCTCTCGGTCCCATCGTTCACCTGATCGCGTCGGACTGCCCCCGAATCCCCGGATCGAGCCGGGCCGCCGAACGTCCGACCAGCTTCTCCCGTCCGCTGAACGCTTCCTGAATCCCGCCCGAGTCCATTCGGTTGAAGCCACCGCGCTGACCGGTAGCGTGGACCACGTCGCACGCCCCGGTGCGGCGGGAGGAGAGTGGTGCATGTCGAATCCGCAGAACTCTGACCACGCCGAGAACAAGTCGGAAGAGAAGGACGAGCGGGACAACCGCCCGAACTCGAAGGACGAGTTGGCCGACGAGTGGGGCGAGGAGTCGTTCCCGGCCAGCGATCCGCCCGGAGCTCCCTGACTCAGCGCAGGACCTCGAACTGCTCCGACACCGCCCGCAGCGCACTCGCGCTGCGGGCGAACTGTTGCCGTTCGGTCTCGTCGAGTTCCAGTTCCACCACCCTCTGCACGCCGGTCCGCCCGATCACGGCGGGCACGCCGATGTAGATGCCCTCCTGCCCGTACTCGCCCCGAAGCAGGGTTGAGACGGGCAGTGACACCTGCTCGTTGCGCAGGATCGCGCGCGTGATGCGGGCCAGCCCCATACCGATGCCGTAGCTGGTCGAGCCCTTGGAGTCGATGATCCGATAGGCGGCGTCCCTGGTCTCGGTGAAGATCTGGGTGAGCCGCTCCCGCTTGGCCGGGTCTCCGTCGAGATCGCGCCGCAGGGGCACCCCGGAGACGTTGGCGGAGGAGAAGACGGGCAACTCGGTGTCACCGTGCTCGCCGATGATCGAGGCGTGCACGCTCATGGGGGCGACGCCGTAGTGCTCGCCGAGCATGAACCGGAACCGTGCGGAGTCGAGAACGGTGCCGGAGCCGATCACCTGGCTCGCGGGCAGCCCGGAGTAGCGCCAGGCGGCCTGGGTGAGGATGTCGACGGGGTTGGTGGCGACCAGCAGGATGCCGTCGAAGCCGGTCGCCATCACGTCACCGACGATCTTTTCGAACAGTGTCATGTTCTTGCCGACGAGGTCGATTCGGGTCTCGCCGGGCTTCTGTGCGGCGCCGGCGCAGATCACGACCATGGTGGCGTCGGTGCAGTCGGAGTAGGTGCCCTCGGTGACGAGGGTGGGGGAGGGCGCCCAGACGACGCCGTGGTTGAGGTCCATGACCTCGCCGACGAGCTTGTCGTGGTCGATGTCGATGATCGCCAGATGGTCGGCCAGGCCCTGGTTGACCAGGGCATACGCGTACGCGATACCCACGTCCCCGGCGCCGATGAGCACGATGCGATTCCCGATGGAGGCCTTCATGGTCACCGAGGGTAGGCCCCCGGTACGACATCGTGGGTGGAGTCCGGATGAACAGCAGGATCGACGACGACAACGACGACGACAACGCCCACACCGGGCCCTCCCGCATCACCGGAAACAGCCACCCCGGGGGCGATAGCGACAGGAACCGCTATCGAACAGGCGTTCTTGCGCAGTGTCGTACCCGTAGTGTTCACTGTTCGTCACGGTCGAAAAATAGTTCGATTTAGGCGTTGGCGGCGTGTCGCCCGTGGCGGAAGGTTCTGATGATGGTAGTGCGCGGTTCTGCTGTCGACCGTTCGGGTGCGGACCTGTCGGAGCTCGGTACTGCTGATCGGGTGGCTGAGCTGCGGCGTCGACTGGCGTCCATGCCCGGTGGCGGACTTCCGGCCGCAGCTCGGTCGGTCCCGGGCGCCACGGACTTCCCGTCGTCCGGGGGTGCGGAGATATCTGAAGGTACAGGGGCCTTCCCCGAGGCTCCGGGGGCCCCGTCGGATTCGTCGTCGGCGGCGGCGGCGGTGATCTCGGCGGGGCGGTCTGCTGCTCCCGGGGATCTGCCGGTTTCCCCGCCGCTCGCGGTGTCGGTGGCATCGGCGCCGCCGGTGGTTCCCGCAGTGCCCGGGGTGCCCGGGGTGCCCGGGGTGCCCGTGCCGGGGTCCGTGGCCGGGCTTCTGCCAGGCGGTGTGCTGCCCGCGGGGCGGGTCACGGCGGTCGGCGGTAGCGCCACGCTGCGGGTCGGGTTGTTGGCCGCGGCCACGGCTGCCGGGGTCCGGTGTGCGGTCGTGGGGTGGCCGGAGTTCGGGGTGGCGGCGGTGGCGGAGCAGGGCGGCCGGCTGGACTGTCTGGCGCTGGTCCCGGACCCCGGGCCTGACGCCGCGGCGGTCGTGTCCGTGCTGATCGACGGACTGGATCTGGTCCTGCTCGGGCCCGGTGTCGCGGCTGTGGCCCCCTCACGCGCGCGAGTGATCGCCGGCCGGGTGCGGGCCGCGGGCGCGGTGCTGCTCGTGGGCCCCGGCTGGCCCGGGGCGGAGCTCACGCTGGCGGGCCGGCACTGCCGCTACGGAGGGCTGGGCGCGGGGGCGGGCCGGCTGGCCTCGGTCTCCACCGTGGTGCGCTGCTCCGGCCGCGCGGCCCCCGCCCGGACCGCGGAATGGGTGGCGGCGGGATGAGTGCCCGGGTCATGGCGGTGTGGTGCCCGGACTGGCCGGCGGTCGCGGCGGCCCGGGCCGAGGGGCACGGCCTGCATCTGCCGCTGGCGGTCGTCGGGCCCCGTGGCGTGCTCGCGTGTAACGCCGTCGCGCGGGCGGTCGGGGTGCGTCGCGGCCTACGTCGACGTGAGGCGCAGTTCCGGTGTCCCGAGCTCGTGGTGGTCGCGACGGATGAGGCCCGCGATGCCGCCTGGTTCGAGCCCGTCGTGCAGGCGTTGGACGCGGTGGTTCCGGGCATCGAGGTATTGCGGCCCGGGTTGTTCGTGTTCTCCGCCGCCGGCGCACTGCGGTTCCACGGCGGGGTGGAGGAGGTTGTCACCCGGGTCATGGACGCGGTTGCGGCGGCCGGGGTGGAGTGCCAGGTCGGGCTCGCGGACGAGCTGCCCACGGCGGTGCTCGGAGCCCGTGGATCGGCGTTGCTCGAGCCGGGCGCGGACGCCGAGTACCTGGCGGACCTGCCCGTGGGGGCTCTCGTGGTGGAGCCCGCGCTGGGGGATCTCGAGGTGCTGTCCGAACTGGTCGGACTCCTGCACCGGCTCGGCGTGCGGACGATCGGTGACTTCGCCGCGATCGCGCCCCGGGACGTGGCCACCCGCTTCGGTGAGGCGGGCACCGTCGCGCACCGAATCGCTCGGGCTGTGCCGTGGCGTCCGCCGTCGGTGACCCCGGTGCCGGCCGGGTCCGCGATCGAGCACCGGTGCGACCCGCCTCTGGAACGCGTCGACGAGGCGGCATTCCTCGGACGGCGGTTGGCGGGCGAATTGCACGAGACGCTCGCGGCGGCAGGGGTGTCCTGCCTGAGGCTGTCCATCACTGCACACGTGGAGGACGGGCGGGAGGTCAACCGCGTGTGGCGATGCTCGGCGCCGCTGACCCCGGAGGGCACTGCCGACCGACTGCGCTGGCAGCTGGAGGGCTGGCTCACCGGTACCGCGATCTCCGGCGGGGCCGGGGGAGCGGTCACCGCGCTGGCCCTCGAGCCGGTGGAGGTCGTCCCCGCCGGTCACGTGCAGGAAGGGCTGTGGGGTGAGGCGGGCCTGGCTGAGGCCCGGGTCCACCGCGCGCTGGTGCGGGTGCAGGGCCTGCTCGGGCCGGAGGCGGTACGCATCCCCGTGGATGCGGGCGGGCGTGGGCCGGCCGAGCGCGTGCAGTCGCTGCCGTACGGGGACGCTCCCGCGGAGCCCGTCGCCCGGGGCCCGTGGCCGGGCGCGCTACCGGCGCCGTCACCGTCGGTGGTGTGGCCGGGGCCGGGTTATCTGCTGGAGATCCGCGAGAACGGTGACCCGGGAGCCGCCGTCGCTGCGCGGGTTCCGCTGTCCGGGGGAGTCATGCTGCGCACCGAGGTCGGGACCGCCGTGGGGGTGACCCTGCGGGGCCTGCTCAGTGGTCGGCCCGCCGTCGTCGAGGTGGGCGGGCGGCGCTGCCCGCTTCTGGGCTGGTCACGCCCGTGGACCGTCGACGAGGCGTGGTGGGAGCCCGCACCCGGGGGCGCGTCGCGTCGGCCCCGGGCCCGGATGCAGGTCGTCCCCGAGAGGGCGGCGGCATTGCTGCTGTGCCGCCCGCTCGGGGACGAGCCGGGGGGATGGGCTGTCGAGGGGGTCTACGAGTGAACGGTCAGACAGTTGTCCCCGAGGCGTCCGGGGACTCAGCGCTCGATGTCGACCACCAGGCGGGTCGGGTTCTGCAGCAGGAACGCGGAGAATCCGCGGTCCGTGCCCTCCAGTCCGATCACGGACTGGGCCTGCCCCTCGAACTGCCCGGCAAAGGCCACGCCGGTGACCCCGGCCGCGGCATCGCCGGTCATCACACCCACAGGGGCCTCTTCCATGTCGGTCTCGGTGGGCAGGACCTGACCGTGGATCATCACCTGGAGGAACGAGTCGCCGGAGACCTCTATGGGGAAGCCGCTGCCCTGCTGGGCAGGTGCGTCCACGTAGTCCACCGTGTAGCTGGGGGTGCCGCTGCCGTCGAGCTCGAAGACCACGCGGTCCTTGCCCTGGAAGTCACCCATGCGGATCTCGGAGACGACCAGCTGCGTGCGATCGGGGGAGGACTCGTCCGCCTCCGCGCTCTTGGGCGAGGAATCGGACGGGCCGTTCGACGGGTCGGCGGCCTCGGTCTCGTCCGGCGACAGGATGTCGGCCAGTGCGGCGGGAGACGAACCCGCGGTGGTGGTCTGACCGGAGACGGGGGCATCGGTCGAGGAGTCGGCCCCGCACCCCGCCAGCCCCAGCGACGCGGCGGCGGTGAGAGCGGCGGCCGCGGCAAGGCGGCGATGTCGAATACGCATACTCCCAGGCTAGATCCCTCCAGTCACTTTTGTCCCACAAGGTGGCTACAGTTACACATCCTTGTCCCGTGGGGCACCATGGGGGCGTGTCAATCATCGATTCCGCCGCACAGCCGAGCTGGTGCTCCTTCCAGTCCGACGACGAACCGCCGGCAGGGACCGCCGCCCACGAGACCTCGTGGATCCTGTTGGAGGTTCCCGGACGCTGGGGACGCGACATCTTCGACGGTGAGGCATTGGGCGAGGAGCTGTCCGAGCGGCTCAGGAAGCACGTCGCGGACTGCGGATCCCGCATGCTGTTCATCCGGCGCCCCGGACGCGAGGGCCAACGCATCGACCGCCACCGCTTCTATCTCTGCGACACCCGGCCGGGTAGCCGCAGCATCCGCGTGGGCAGGGTCGAGGGACCTGAGGACATGCTCGATCTGGATCTCTCGCCCGGCGGAGACGTGCCGGGAACCCGCGAGGTCATGGCGCCGGTCCCGCTGGTGTGCACCCATGCCAAGCGCGATCAGTGCTGTGCCGTTCGCGGTCGACCCGTCGCGGCCGTACTCGACGAACAGGTGGGGGAGCGCCTGCGCGATCTCGATCCCGAGGCCGCGGTGTGGGAGTGCTCGCATACCGGAGGGCACCGCTTCGCACCGGTCCTGCTGCTGCCCGGCACCGGTTACACGTACGGCCCCGCGGAGACCGACCTGGCGGTCCGGATCGTCGAGGCGGAGTTGGACGGCAGGGTCGTCACCGAGCATCTGCGTGGTCGCAGCACGTGGCCGCCGGCCGGGCAGGTCGCGGAAGTGGCGGTCCGGGACGCCGATGTGGATGCGGGGATCGACGACCTCGTCGTCGACATCGACCCCGATAGCCCCCACGTCGCGGTTGTCCGGCACACCGACGGGCGTGCGTGGCGCGTCGAGACCGGCACCCGGCCCCTCCCGGCCCGCTCGCAGAGCTGCCGCAAGCCGCCCACCGATGCCAAGGCATGGGTCGTGGAGTCCCTCACCGCGCTCTGACCACGGGCACTCTTCCCGCCGCGGGCTGCACCCGCAGCGGGCAGGTGGTGCACGGTGAACTGGTACCACGGACCCAAGAGCTGGTCGGAACTCGAACGGGTGCTGTCCGGCCGGCCCAACCCGCGCGGGCCCGAGAATCCGCATCCGGGTGACGGCGGCGACACCCCGGCCTGGTCGCGTAAGCGGGGCGCGTACAGGGCCCCGGACCCGGCGGAGTCGAACGGGCAGGACCGCGTGCCGTACGCGGAACTGCATGCGCACACCGCGTTCAGTTTCCTCGACGGGGCCTCCTCTCCCGAGGCCATGGTCGAAGCCGCCGTCGAGCAGGGGCTCACCGCGCTCGCGATCACCGACCATGACGGGATGTACGGGGTCGTGCGCTTCGCCGAGGCAGCCGCGGAGCTCGGGCTGCCCACCGTGTTCGGGGCGGAACTATCCCTGCCCGGAGACGAACACCTCCTCGTCCTGGCCCGAGGGCAGGAGGGCTACCGACGGCTCTCGCGTGCCATCGCCCACGCCCACCTGCGCGGCGGGGCCAAGAGCGAACCGCGATACGAGATCACCGAACTCGCCGAGGCCGCCGGCGGGCACTGGTACATCCTCACCGGCTGCCGACTCGGCCGGGTGCGACGTGCCCTCGAGAGAAACGGCGCCGCAGCCGGCCACCACGACGTCGCGGCGGCCCGCACGGCGCTGGGCCAGCTCGTCGACCTGTTCGGACGGGACCGGGTGATCGTCGAGCTGACCTGCCACGGCGTTCCAGAAGACACCGAACGATGCGACGCGCTGGTCGGGCTCGCCGAGGAGGCGGGTCTTGTCGTCGTCGCCACCACCGCCGCACACTGCGCCGGCCCCCGGGACGCGCGTCTGGCCTCGGTCATGGCCGCTCTCGGCGCTCGTGACGCGCTGGAGAGCCACGCCGCCCACCTGCCCGCCGCCGGGGGTGCCTACCTGCGCTCGGGAGAGGAGATGGCCGACCTGTTCGAGCGCTGGCCCCACGCCGTGTCCGCCGCTGACCGGCTGGGCCGGGAGTGCGCCTTCGACCTCTCCCTCATCGCGCCCGAGCTGCCGCCCTTCGACGTCCCCGCAGACCACACCGAGGACAGCATGCTCGCCCACCACGCCTACGCCGGCGCCGCCCGCCGCTATGGCACCCGGGAACAGGCCCCCCAGGCGTACGCGCAGATCGATCGCGAACTGGAGGTGATCGCCGATCTCGGCTTCCCCGGGTACTTCCTCGTGGTCCACGACATCGTCGAGTTCTGTCGACGAGAGGGCATCCTCTGTCAGGGGCGGGGCTCGGCCGCCAACTCCGCCGTCTGCTATTCCCTGGGCATCACCAACGTCGACCCCGTGGGCGCCCACCTGCTGTTCGAGCGGTTCCTGTCCCCGGAACGCGACGGTCCACCAGACATCGACGTGGACATCGAATCCGGCCGGCGAGAAGAAGCCATCCAGTACGTCTACGCCCGCTACGGGCGCGAGCATGCCGCGCAGGTCGCCAACGTCATCACCTACCGCGGCCGGTCGGCAGTACGCGACGTCGCCCGCGCGCTCGGCTACTCCACCGGGCAGCAGGACGCCTGGTCCAAGAGCGTCGATCGCTGGTCAGGGCTGAAGAACCATGACCGGGAGACGGCCGAACGCACCATCCCCGAGGATGTGCTCGCGCTGGCCCGCAGACTCGTCGGCCTGCCGCGGCACCTGGGCATCCACTCCGGCGGCATGGTCATCTGCGACCGGCCCGTGGCCGATGTGGTGCCCGTCGAATGGGCGCGCATGCCCGGGCGGACCGTCCTGCAATGGGACAAGGACGACTGCGCTGCCGTCGGGCTGGTCAAGTTCGACCTGCTCGGGCTCGGGATGCTCACGGCCCTACGCCACGCCATCGACCTCGCGGCCGAACACAAAGACCTCGACGTGGATCTCGCCCAACTCGACCTGGCCGACCCGGAGGTCTACGAGATGCTGTGCCGCGGCGATTCGGTGGGCGTGTTCCAGGTGGAGTCCCGGGCCCAGATGGCCACCCTGCCCCGACTCAAACCGCGCACCTTCTACGACCTCGTGGTGGAGGTCGCGCTCATCCGACCCGGCCCCATTCAGGGCGGCTCCGTCCATCCCTACATCCGGCGGCGCAACGGTCTCGAGGAGCCGGTCTTCGACCACCCCGCGCTCAAACCCGTCCTCGGCCGGACCCTGGGCATCCCGTTGTTCCAGGAACAACTCATGCAGATCGCCACCGAGATCGCCGGCTTCACCGGAGCCGAAGCCGACCAACTGCGCCGCGCGATGGGCGCTAAACGCTCACCCGAGAAGATGGCCCGGCTGCGCGAGCGGTTCTTCACCGGCATGCGCGACCGGCACGGTATCGGTGCCAGCCCGCCCGGAACCCCAGACACCGGGCCCGAGGTGGGGGAGCGGATCTGGGAGAAGATGTGCGCGTTCGCCAACTACGGCTTCCCCGAGAGCCACTCGCAGTCCTTCGCCGCGATCGTCTATTACTCCGCGTGGTTCAAATGCCATCATCCGGCGATCTTCTGCGCCGCCCTGCTGCGCAGCCAGCCCATGGGGTTCTACTCGCCCCAGTCACTGGTCGCCGATGCCCGGCGGCACGGGGTCACCGTGCACAGGCCGTGCGTCAACCGCTCCCTCGGCGGCGCCACCTGCGAGAACCAGGGAACCGAGGTGCGGCTCGGACTGGAATCGGTGCGGGCCATCGGCTCCGACCTGGCCGCCACCATCGCCGACCAACGCGACACCCACGGCCCGTACACCTCCGCCGGTGACCTCGCCGGACGCACCGGTCTGAGCGTCCGGCAGATGGAGGCCCTGGCCACCGCCGGCGCACTCGACTGTCTCGGTACCGGTGGGCGGCGGGCGGCACTGTGGTCGGCGGCCACCGCGGCCCGTGAGAAGCCCGGCATGCTGCCCGGTCTCAGTCAGGTCGACGCCCCTGCTCTACCCGGGATGAGCGTCCTCGAACTCACCTCCGCCGACCTCACCGCCACCGGCATCAGCCCCGAGGAGTACCCGACCATCCACGCCCGCCCCTGGCTCGACTCCCAAGGCGTGTCCACCACCGCCGGCCTCGCGCACGTCCCCGACGGCAGTCGTGTCCAGGTGGCCGGGGCCGTCACCCACCGGCAACGGCCCGCCACCGCAGAGGGGGTGACCTTCCTCAGCCTCGAGGACGAGACCGGCATGACCAACATCGTGTGCTCGGTCGGGCTCTGGGCGCGCTACCGGCCCGTCGTCTCCTCGGCCCCGGCGCTCATCATCCGCGGCACCGTCGAGAACCGTTCCGGAGCGGTCAGCGTGGTGGCCGACAAGGTCGAACGGCTCCATCTCGGGCTGGCGATCGGGCGCAGCCGGGACTTCCGGTGACGGGGCAAGAGCGGCGCGGGGTCAGGCGTGGCGGGGCGCCGCGATCGCGCGCACGCTGGCGACCGCACACAGCAGCCAGATGGCGATCAGTACCGCCACCGTCAGCAGGCTCGCCCACTGCCAGCCCAGGAAGTACGAGCCCAGCCCGCACGTCGACAACGGATAGGCCATCGCCCACCAACCGGTATTGAACGGCATCCGCGCCACGAACCCGCGGATCGTCACGAACACCGCATATGCGCCCAGGCCCGCACCCGCGACCAGCACCACCGCGCTGTACACGCGGGCGAGGCCGGACAGTGACGGGCCCGACAACACCTGCGCCGCAGCCGCCGATTGGCCGATGATCCCCAGCGGAATCCACGTGGTGGTCGACAGTGCCACCGGCACGGGAGTGCGGAACCAGGCGTGGTGGTAGGCCAACACGATCACCGCGACCCCCAGAACCAGGGCCACCACGAAGCAGACCACGCAGGCGCCGACCAGGATCGACCGGATCGCCTCGGACTTGACCTGCTTTGCGATCACCCCGCCGGCGGTCGCCGAGACCATCGGCGGCACCATCGGCAACGCCCAGGTGGGGAGCGGATGGGCAGGGCGTCTCGAGATCAGCCACACCGCGAAACCCAACGCCGTGGCCAGACCGAGCACCGTGCCGGCGCCCCAGAGCGCGGCATCCACCCCGAACGCGACGGACGCCAGAGACGGAACCCGGGTCTCGGTCACGACGAACGTCGCCGACCCCACCGCCAACAGGCCCATCGAGACCATGCCCCACAGCGGCACCATCGTGGCGTCCCGAACCGACCGTGACCACTCTTGCGGATCGCGGGCGATCGAGCGGGCGAACCCCGAGCCCAGGCCGATGAGCATCACCCAGCCGAGGACGAGCATCACGACGGCACCCGTCGCGAACCCCGGCACGGCGTCCGCGTGCAGCTGCAGCAGAGTCGACAGGCCGCCGGTGCCCATGACGGCCCCGAACCACGCGGGGCCGGGCCCGGGTACAGCGGTCCCCGGGGCTGACTGTCCTGCTCCGGGGGTCGAGGGCACCAGGACACTATGCCTGCATCGCGTCGTCGTCGGGAAACCGGGGGCGGTAGGCGGGATCC
This sequence comes from Dietzia sp. NPDC055877, assembly GCF_053615975.1. Classification (NCBI taxonomy): domain Bacteria; kingdom Bacillati; phylum Actinomycetota; class Actinomycetes; order Mycobacteriales; family Dietziaceae; genus Dietzia; species Dietzia sp. NPDC055877. The sequence goes on from NZ_JBSHCV010000004.1 coordinate 113,109, forward strand.
ACGCGTGAGGACGCCTCGGTGGGGGAGAAACTCGTCGATGAGACAGTCGACGCCAGCGCGCCGGCGTAGGTTCACACGGCATGAGCGCCTCCACCGCTGACAGTGCCGCCGACCATGACGCCGCGAGTCATGGCGTGACCGCCGCCGAGCTCGATGAATTGCGTGCCCGACTGGGCTCTACCCAGCTACTCACCGACCCAGACGTGCTCGAGGGCTATCGCCAGGACTGGGCCAAGGCGCCCCACCCGGGCATGCCGCTGGCGGTCGTCCGAGCCCGCACCACCGAGGACGTCCGGGAGGTCATGCGCTGGGCCAGCACCCACGGCGTGCCCGTCGTTCCCCGGGGTGCCGGCTCGGGCCTGTCCGGCGGTGCGACGGCTGTAGAGGGCGGGATCGTGTTGTCGACGGAGCTGATGCGGGCGATCGAGGTGGATCCCGTCACCCGTACCGCCACCGTGCAGCCGGGCCTGTACAACGCCGAGGTCAAGGCGGCCGTCGCCGAACACGGCCTGTGGTACCCGCCGGACCCGTCGTCGTACGAGATCTGCTCGATCGGCGGCAACATCGCCACCAACGCCGGCGGCCTGTGTTGCGTGAAGTACGGCGTGACCACCGACTACGTGCTGGGAATGACCGTCGTCCTGGCCGACGGCACCGCGGTCCGTCTCGGCGGCGCGCGCCTCAAGGACACCGCCGGACTCAGCCTGACCAAGCTGTTCGTCGGTAGCGAGGGCACGCTCGGGATCGTCACCGAGATCATCGTGCGACTCCTCCCGGAGCAGCCGCCGCGCTCCACCGTCGTGGGGATCTTCCCCGACGTGGTGGCGTGCAGTGAGGCGGTGCTGGCGATCACCAGCCGCATCCGCCCGGCGATGCTCGAGTTCATGGACAACGTCTCGATCCGCGCCGTCGAGGCCGACCTGCGGATGGGGCTCGACACCTCGGCCGGGGCGATGCTGCTCGCGCAGTCCGACCTCACCGGCGCCGACCGTGCGGCCGAGACCGAGCTCATCTCCGAGGCGTTCCGCGCGAACGGCGCAACCGAGGTGTTCGCCACCGACGACCCGGATGAGGGCGAACAGTTCACCGTCGCCCGCCGCGCCGCGTTCACCAGCCTGGGCAAGGTCGGCTCGCTGCTGCTCGAGGACGTCGGCGTGCCGCTGCCTGCGCTTCCGCAGCTCGTCGCCGGCATCGAGGAGATCTCCGCCCGCCGCGACATCCCGATCGCGCTGGTCGCCCACGCCGGTGACGGCAACACCCACCCGATCATCGTTCTGGAGGACGACGACCCCGACCGGGCCGCCCGCGCCCAGCTGGCGTTCGGCGAGGTCATGGACCTGGCGATCGGCATGGGCGGAACCATCACCGGTGAGCACGGCGTCGGCCGGCTCAAGGCCCTGTGGCTGCCCGTCCAGCTCGGCGAGGACGTCATGGACCTGAGTCGGCGCATCAAGACCGCACTCGACCCGCAGGGCATCCTCAACCCTGGTGTGATGTTCTAACCGGGACCGCCCCCGAGCCGCAGTGCCGCAGTGCCGCAGGGCCGACTGGCCGACGGACGGGGCCGAAAGCCGAGTTGCAAGACATGCACACGAAGCTGCAAGACCGCAGGTGCGATTAGAGGAGCAGAGAACGCGCCAGAAGTCTTGCGACCGGGATGGGACGTCTTGCAACCGGGTGGCGTGGGGCCGGGCTGCAGGGCCGGGCTGCAGGGCCGGGCAATGCTGGGCCGGGCAATGCTGGGCCAGGCCGGGCGGCGTCGTGCGAATGGCGGGAGAACCGCCGACCGCAGCAGAGGCCCTAAGACGCAACGGCCACACTGACACGAGCGGCCCTCGCACCGCCGGGCCCGGATCTCAGGTGCGAACCGGGGGATCTCCCCGATGTGCCCGACGACCCGCCGGGCGACGATACCGACCATGGCCATTGATCGACTCCACCTGCTGCTGTACCGGGCGCTGCTGCTGACGACCGCCGTCGTCGCGGCGATCCTGGGCATCGCCGCCGGACTCGAGGCGCCCACCATCACGCCCGAGTTCCAGCTGACCGGCTACTGGCGGGCGTACGGCCTGCTCGTCTTCGCCGCCCTGTCCGCCTATCTCGGTGCCACCCCGCCCGGCGCCGCCGTGCTGTGGCTCGTGGTGATCTTCCACAAGGCGTCCATGACGATGACCGCCGTGCTCCTGCTGCGCCACGACGTCACGGGCGCGCCCGCGGCTGCTCTGATCGACGGGGTGATGGTGCTCGCCACTCTGGTGGCGCTCGGCCTGCGGGCCCCGGCTGCACGGGCACGCCGAGAAGCGCGGGAGAGTCGGGCCGCGCGGGAGCGCGCGCCGGCGTCGGCCGTCCGGACCGACCGCTGCGCGACGGGCACCCCGGCCAGCCGGGCCCGGCCCGCACTCGCCCATCGCGCCGCCTGAGTGACCGCGGGCCGAACGGGTGGACGGGGTGATGTCGTCGTCGTTGTCGTCGCGCCCCCGTAGGACTCGTGCGCGGCGGGGCTCAGGCCTCGTCGAGGCGCACCCGCACCGCCGCCGCGACGGGCGTGCCGACCTGCACCGGCTCGCCGCCAAGTGACACGGTGATGATCCCCAGCTCCACCTGGCGGGAGACCACGCGCACCGGCGAGTCGGGACGCAGGCCGATGTCGGCGAGGTGGCGCAGCACGGCGTTGTCGCGGTCGGAGACCCGCGTCACGACACCCGTAGAGCCTTCGCCGACGCTATCGAGGGGCGTGTCGCCGAGGGGGGCGACGCGACCGTCGCGCGTGGGGATGGGATCGCCGTGCGGGTCCCGCCGCGGGTGGTCGAGGAAGGCGTCGAGGGCGTCGACGAACCGGTCGGAGACCACGTGTTCGAGCGCGTCCGCCTCGGCGTGCACCGCGTCCCACGGGTAGTCCAGGCAGCGCGCCAGGAACGTCTCGATGATCCGGTGGCGCCGCACCATCGCCACCGCCAGCCAGCGGCCGGTCTCCGTCAACTCGACAGGCGCATAGGGGCGGTGCTCGGCCAGGCCCAGTGCCACAAGCTTGCGCACGCCCTCACTCACCGACGACGGCGACGCCCCCAGCCGCTCGGCCATCGCGCCCGAGGTCACGGGCTCGCCCCCGGCGCCCAGCGCGTGGGCGGCCATGAGATAGGCCTGGATGGTGGGGGTGAGATCCGCCAGGCGTAACGGCTGGTCGTCGTTCATGCCGCCATCATCCCCGATCGCCGTGCGCGTGCGCCCGCCAGCGCCCGTGGCACCACTCCGCGCCGGGGCGCGAACAACTGCGTGACGAGGAAGATGATCGCCTGGGTGAGGACGACGACGGGCCCGGGCGGGAGGTCGGCGTAGTAGCCGAAGTACAGGCCGGTCACGCCCCCGACAAGGGCGACGACGACGGCGAGGATCATCGTCCCCCGCATGGTGTCGGCCACGAGCTGGGCGGTCGCGCCGGGGATGATCAGGGTCGCCACGACCAGGATCACGCCCACCGACTGGACCCCCGCGACGGTCGCGGTGGCGAGCGTCGCCAACAGGAGTGCGGTGAGGGCGCGGGTGCGTAGGCCCAGGGCGTGGGCCTGGAGCCGGTCGAAGGCCAGCATGACGAGGTCGCGGCGGAAGGCCAGCAGCACGATCACCGTGAACGCCGACACCGCCAGCACCTGGATGAGGTCGGAGTCGCGGACGCCCAGCACGCTGCCGAACAGGATCGAGTGCAGGTCCTGCTGGCTGGGGAAGCGGGCGACGAGCACCAGGCCGAGCGAGAACAGGGCGGTGAACACGATGCCCATCGCGGCGTCCTCGCGGACGGTGCCGGCCTCGCGGACCCCGCCGATAAGCGTGACCGCCACGAGCGCCGCGAGAAGCGCGCCGACGGCGAACGGGATCCCGGTCATCGCCGCGATCACCACGCCCGGCAACACGGCGTGCGAGACCGCATCACCCATCAGTGACCAGCCCATGTGGACCAGCCAGCAGCTCAGCAGCGCGCCGGCGACCCCGGAGGCCGCCACCACGAGCAGGGCGCGGCGCATGAACTCGTACGACATCGGCTCGAGAAGGAGATCGATCACGGTAGGGCCTCCTCGGCGGTGTGGTCGGCTGCGGTGGCCGCCGCGGGTGGGCGCGCGCCGAGCAGTGTCGACAGGATCTGGGGGGTAGTGGTCTCGGTGACCGGGCCGTGCGCCACGAGCCGCCCGTTGAGCAGCGCGACCGAGTCGGCCAGTCGCTCGACCGTGCCGAGGTGGTGGGTGGAGATCAGGGCGGTGCGGCCGGCGGCCGTGAGCTCACGCAGAACGTCGATGTAGACCTCCTCGCTGCCGGCGTCCATGCCGTTGAACGGCTCGTCCAGCAGCAGCAGGTCGGCCTCCTGGGCCAGGCAGCGGGCCAGGAGGACGCGGCGCCGCTGGCCGCCCGAGAGTTCGCCGATGCGCCGCGAGGCCACCCTGGTCAGCCCCACGCGGCCGAGCGCCTCGGCCACCGCGTCCCGGTCCTCGGCGGACGGTCGGCGCCACGCCCCGGTGAACCTGCGCCGGCCCTGCATGACCACCTCGGCAGCGGTGATGGGGAAGCCCTCGTCGAGCGCGTCCTTCTGGGGGACCGTCGACACCCTGCCGCTGCGCAACGCCTTCCGCACCGGCTGCCCGAGTATGCGTACGGCCCCGGCGGTCGGGGTGACCAGGCCGAGCAGGGTCTGCAGCAGGGTCGACTTGCCGGATCCGTTGGGGCCGAGCAGCACGGTGATCTCGCCGGACGGCACGGTCAGTGAGACGGAGTCGAGTGCGCGCACCTGGCCGCGGTCCACGGTGAGGCCGGTGACCACCGCAGCGGGCGGCCCGGTGTGCGGTGAGTAGGGCAGTGGCTGCACGGTCATGCGGTCAGCTCCCGGGTGATGGTGTGGAGGTCGTGGTCGAGCAGGTCGAGATAGGTGGGCACGGGGCCGGTCTCGGCGGACAGTGAGTCGACGTACAGCAGGCCCGCCACACGGCTGCCGCTCTCGGACGCGACCTGCTCCATGGCGTCGCCGGAGACGGTCGACTCGCAGAACAGGGCGGGCACCTCGCGCTCACGGACCTCGTCGATGAGCGCGGTGACCTGCCGCGGCAGCCCCTGGTTCTCGCTGTTGACCGGCCAGAGGTACAGCTCCTCGAGCCCCAGGTCGCGCGCGAGGTAGGAGAAGGCGCCCTCGCAGGTCACGAGCACGCGCCGCTCGGGCGGGATGGTCGCGACGGCGTCCCGCGCCCGTTCGGCGAGTGCCTCGAGTTCGGCGGTGTAGGCGTCGGCGCGGGCGGTGTACCCGGCGGCGCCGGCGGGATCGATCTCCCCGAGAGCGTCGGCGATCACGCGGATGTACGCGGCCCCGTCGGTGGGGGACATCCAGGCGTGCGGGTTGGGGTGGCCGACCGAGTTGCCCGACCTGACGGGCTCGGGGGCGATGCCGTCGGTCGTCACGACGTGCCGGGCGCCCGTGCCGTCGATGAACCGCAGCAGCCAGTCGTCCAGGCCGAGGCCGTTGCTGATCACCAGGTCCGCGCCTTCGACGCGCCGGAGGTCGCCGGCGGTGGGCTCGTAGTAATGCACGTCGGCGCCGGGGGTGGTGACCGACTCGACCTGTACGCGGTCACCGCCGACGACGCGCGCCATGTCGGCGAGGATCGTGAAGGTGGTGGCTACGACCAGTCGGTCGTCGGTGTCGACGAACTCGGCGCGGTCGTCGATGTCCCCGCCGGGCGTGGTCGGAACCGCACACCCGGCCGTCAGCGACAGGGCCAGCGGAAGCGCCAGGGCCGCCGCGGCGATGCGCCGGGGGAGGGCGGGTGCCGCCGCGCAGGCCGCACGGATCCTGGCAACGACGACCGCGACGACGACGACGGCGTCACCGGCGACTCGGCCACCCGGGTGGTTACGGGTGCCGGCCGTGCGAGATTTCGGCATACCGAAACTCTAAATCATGGGGACTGGAAACTCACATCGCCCTGATAGTCGAACTGGCGCCACGCCTCGTAGACGGCCACCGCGGCGGCGTTGGACAGGTTCATCGAGCGGCGGCCCGGCAGCATGGGTATGCGAACTCTCGCGGTGACCCTGTCGTCGTCGAGCACCTCCCGGGCGAGCCCTGTGGGCTCCGGTCCGAACAGCAGGACATCGCCCGGTTCGAACCTCACGTCCGGTAGCGACATGTCGGCGCGCGCGGTGAACGCGACGACCCGCGCCGGCAGCAGGCGCTCGTACGCGGCCTCGAGGTTCTCGTGGACCTCGACATGGGCGAGGTCGTGATAGTCCAGCCCCGCCCGACGCAGATGCTTCTCGGACAGGTCGAAACCCAACGGGCCGGCCAGATGCAGCTCGCAGCCCGCGCCCGCGGCCATCCGGATCGCATTGCCGGTGTTGGGCGGGATGCAGGGTCGGTCGAACAACACTCGTACAGCCGCTCCGGTCATGTCCGGCATTCTCGCAGTGCCGTGCCTGCGCGCCCGCCGTGGAATGGGATACTGGCAGCCGTGACCGCGATCAAGCTGGACGGCAAGCTCACCCGCGACGAGATCGTCGCCGACCTCACCACGCGCGTGGACGCGCTCCGGGACCAGGGAATCACCCCCGGGCTCGGCACCGTGCTCGTCGGCGACGACCCGGGCAGCCAGTCCTACGTCAAGATGAAGCACCGCGACTGCGAGCAGGTCGGCATCGCCTCCATCAGGCGCGATCTGCCGGCCGAGACCACGCAGGCCGAGCTCGAGGCCGTGATCGACGAGCTCAATGCCGACCCCGCGTGTACCGGGTACATCGTGCAACTGCCGCTGCCGAAGCACCTGGACGAGAACGCGATCCTCGAGCGCATCGACCCGGCCAAGGACGCCGACGGGCTCCACCCGGTCAACCTCGGCAAGCTCGTGCTGGGCGAGCCCGCCCCGTTGCCGTGCACCCCGAACGGGTGTATCCGGCTGCTGCGTCGCTTCGGCGTGGAGCTGAACGGCGCGCACGTCGTGGTGATCGGCCGCGGCGTCACGGTCGGGAGGCCGATCGGGCTGATGCTGACCCGTCGCAGCGAGAACTCGACGGTCACGCTGTGCCACACCGGCACCCGCGACCTGGCCGCCGAGACCCGCCGTGCCGACGTGATCGTGGCCGCCGCGGGCGTGCCGCACATGCTCACCCCGGACATGGTCTCCCCCGGCGCCGCCGTGCTCGACGTGGGCGTGTCCCGCCTCGACGGCAAGCTCGCCGGCGACGTGCACCCCGACGTGTGGGAGGTGGCCGGCGCGATCTCGCCCAACCCCGGCGGCGTAGGACCGCTGACCCGGGCGTTCCTGCTGAGCAACGTGGTCGAGCGCTGCGAGCGGCTGGCCGCCGAGGCGTGAGGCCCGAATGACCCATCCCGCCCCCGACCGGCAACGGCCCCAGCGTGCCGATGCCGGCCCGTCGCGGACGCGGCCCGCCCGGCTGACGTGGGCGCAGGTACGGTCGCAGTGGCCGCTCGCGCTGGTGCTCATCGGTGTGGCGGTGGCACTCGGATTCGTGATTCTCGAGCGGTGGCGACGCGGCGCGTTCGTGCTGGGCATCGTGGCACTGGCGGCGGCGGCACTGCGGCTGGGCCTCTCGGATGAGCGGGCCCGGCTGCTCGGGGTGCGCTCCAAGCGCTTCGACGCGGCGTTCTACCTCGGCATCGGGGCGGTCATCCTGTGGCTGGCCACCTCGGTCGACTCCCTCGGCACCGGCTGACCCCGGCCTCTCGATCCCTTCATACTTTGCCTATCAAGCCCGCCGCCACCCATCGGATATCGCGCTGCCTGCCAAATCTGGCAGGCAGCGCGATATCGGATGGGTGACGTTCAGCCGGCGGCGCTCAGGGGTCACGCTGCGGCGTGACGAAGCACCCGTTTGATTCGTGTAGCGAGGGCATGGGGCTCCTCGAGATCGCGCCATCGCCAGTGCAGAACCCGGTAGCCGAGGGCCATGAGTTCGGCGTCCCGATCCTTCTCCTTGCCCAGGCGGCGCCGCGTCTCGGCGGGGGTCAGCCCGTCGAAGTACTTGCCGAAGCCGTCACATTCTCCGATCACCCCGTACTCGGACCAGAGGAAGTCCACGCGGGCGATCAGTACCCCGCGGGGGTTGCGGATCTCGACCTGTGTCTCAGGCTCAGGCAGCCCGAAGTCGCGGAAGATCAGTCGACTCAGAGTCTCGGCCACACTCTCGCTTCGTCCGTCGACTAGGCTCATCTTGTGTCGGGCACGCCTGATCCCGCGGCGACCCGCAGCCCCGTCCAGCGCACCATCGAGCGCCTCCCTCGTGACGATCTCGTTGTGCAGCGCAGCGTCGGCGGTCGTCACGGAGGTATCTCTGTTCGTCGACATCGCAATGTCCGTCACCGTCCGCGCAGGGGTGGTGACCCGCAAGCCGTCGACGGTCATCAGATGCCCCGACAGCTCGGGCACGGAGCGGAACGTGGTCAGTGCAGAGCTGCGCGTACGCGGCTCCGGCCCTTCCTCACACACTGTCACCTTTCGAAGCGGGAGCCCCCAGTCCGGGAGTCCGTGGATCAGGGCCGCGGAGGAGTGGGAGAACACCGGCGCGTCGAGGGCGATGTCCGCGGCCAGAACCGCCAGGAGGTGCCGGTCACGTCGTTGGAGTTCACGAGCTCGGCCGTCGACGAAGAACCCGGGTCTGAGCCGGATCAGTTCGCCGGACTCCACCGCGCGCCTCAAGGTGTGAGAAGTCATGCCCCGGCTGAGGAGCTGATCGGTGGTGAGAAGCATCGCGAGGAGATCTTCTGGAAAATTCATACCCTCGATGATCTCGACCGCCCAGCTGAGAACTCCCCTGAAAGAGACCGGCGGGATGCGGCGGGGCGAGTGCGGCGGAAAGATCGCGGCGCGGCGAGAGCGCGGGCAGAATGCGCCGGAGCAGGCCGCGTCAGCGGAGGCGCAGCGGGACGCCCTCGCGGATGTGCTCGCGGACATCGTCCGAGGTGATCAGGTAGCCCATCGCGACCAGCGCGAGCAACGAGAACACGGTGCCGACCACCGAGATGAACGTCAGACTGTCCAGCACCATGCGGGCCGCCGAACTCAATGCCAGCAGAGTCACGGCGGAGCTGATCACTACCAGCGACGCACGGTGGGCGCGCCACAGCAGCCCCGCGCCGACGATGAGCAGCAGCCCCAGCACCAGCGAGGACACGGCGGAGATGATCATCGGCCCGAATCCGGAGGTGTCGAAGCCGCCGGAGGCGGTGGCGGTCACGCCCAGCACGGTGGCGAACCCGATGGACACCCCGATGATTCCGAATCCCGCCGACAGCCCGGCGAGCACCATCGCGGCGGGCCGGGGTGTGTGGTCCGGGTCGCGGCCGGCTCCGGGGTGGGCGGGGTCGGGGTGGACGTTGTCGTCGTCGTTATATTCCGGCACGGTCACGCCAGTCCTCGGGAACGTTCGATCGTGTCCTGCTCGGACAACTCCATGGTGCGCGCGAGCATCGGACCCACCACATCGTCCTCGGTGAGGAAGCCGTCGTGCCCCGCGGGGCTCTCGATCACCACGAGGGGATCGGCGCCCGGCAGCAGCGCGGCCAGCTCCTCCTGCTGACGCAGCGGGTAGAGCCGGTCGGTGGTCACGCCGCCGATCACACACGGCACCGGGCAGGAGTGCAGTGCCTCCTCGACGCCCCCGCGGTCCAGGCCCACGTCGTGACGGTTGAGCGCGTCGGTCAGCAGCACATAGGTGCAGGCGTCGAAGCGGGAGACGAGCTTGCCGGCCTGGTGGTCGAGGTACGACTGCACGGCGAAGCGACCGGACATTGACAGGTCCTCGGCGCGCGGATTCTCACCGGGCTGGGGCCGGTTGGAAAAGCGTTCGTCGAGCTCCACCTCGCCGCGGTACGACAGGTGGGCGATGCGGCGGGCGATGCCCAGACCGGTCACCGGCGTGCGACCGGTGCCGTGATAGCCACCCTGCTGCCAGTGGGGGTCGGAGGTGACGGCCATGATCTGTGCCGTCTGGATGCCGATCTGATCCGCCGACGCGCGCGCGCCCACGGCCAGGACGCAGGCCGCGCGGACACGCTCGGGATGGGTGATCATCCACTCGAGCGTGCGGGCCCCACCCATCGACCCGCCGATCACCGCAGCCCAACGCTCGATGCCCAGCAGGTCGGCGAGCATCCGCTCGGAGGCGACCATGTCCCGCACGGAGACGGCGGGGAAGCGGGCGCCCCAGTAGTGGCCGTCGGGGTGCAGTGAGCTCGGCCCGGTCGACCCACGGCACCCACCCAGGACGTTGACGGACACCACGCAGTAGCGGTTGGTGTCCAGCGGCAGTCCGGGCCCCACCAGCCCGTTCCACCAACCCGGGGTGGGGTGCAGTGAGTCGACCGGCCCCACGACGTGCGAGTCGCCGGTCAACGCGTGCTCGACGAGCACCACGTTGGATCGATCCTCATTGACCCGCCCCCACCGCTGCACCGCGAGCGTCACCGCCGGGAGGACGACACCCGTGACCAGCGTGAGGTCGCCGATGGCGACGTGGCCGAGGGTGCCGTCACCCGGAGGTAGCAGCGCGAGCGGATCGGAGGCGGAGACCATGGGCGTGTGAGATCAGGAGATCGCGGCGAACCCGAGCTCGAGGTCGGCGATGATGTCCTCGACGGCCTCGATGCCCACCGACAGGCGGATGCTGGAGATGGACACCCCGGCGTTGGCGTTGGATTCCGGGGTGCCCTGTGAGTGGGTCGTGGTGGCCGGGTGGCTCACGAGCGACCGCACGTCACCGATGTTGACGAGGCAGGAGTGCAGCTTGAGCGCGTCGATGAACGACCAGGCCCGCTTCTTGAGGTCCTCGTCGGATGCGCCCTCGGGGGCGGTCAGCTCGAATGTGACGATCGCGCCGGCGCCCTTGGGGGAGATCTTCTTCTGGATGGCGTTCCAGGGCGAGGACGCCAGGCCGGCGTAGGAGACCGACGCGACGTCGCTGCGGGCCTCGAGCCACTCGGCGATCGTCTGCGCGTTGGACACGTGCCGCTCGACGCGCAGGCTCAGGGTGTCGATGCCCTGCGCGATGGCCCAGGCGTTGAACGGGCTCGGCGCGGCGCCGGTGTCACGCAGCAGTGTGACGCGGGCCTTGAGCGCCAGGGCCGGCGCGCCGAGGTCGGCGTAGACGGCGCCGTGGTAGGCGGGGTCCGGGGTGGTGAAGGACGGGTAGAGGTCCTCGCCGTCGCGCTGCGCGCGCCAGTCGAAGGAGCCGCCGTCGACCAGGACGCCGGCCAGCGAGGAGCCGTGGCCGCCGAGGTACTTGGTGGCGGAGATGACGACGACGTCGGCGCCCAGCTCCAGGGGACGGACCAGGTACGGGGTGGCCGTCGTGTTGTCCACGATGAGCGGCGCCTGGTTGCGGTGAGCGATCTCGGCGATGGCCGGGATGTCGAGCACGTCGTTGAGCGGGTTGGAGATCGTCTCGGCGTAGAACGCGCGCGTGTTGGGCCGGACGGCGGCCTGCCACGACTCGGGATCGTCCGGGTTCTCGACGAACGTGGTCTCGATGCCGTACTTGGGCAGGGTGTGGCGCAGCAGGGCATCGGTACCGCCGTAGAGGCGGGGCGAGGCCACGACGTGTCCGCCGGCCTGGAGGATCGACTGGATCGCCGCGGTCTCGGCGGCCTGTCCCGAGGCGAACATGGTCGCGGCGACGCCGCCCTCGAGGGAGGCGATACGCGCCTCGACCGCGGCGACGGTCGGGTTGGTGATGCGCGTGTAGATGGGGCCCATCTCGGACAGGGCGAACCGGTTGGCGGCCTGCTCGGCGTCCGCGAAGACGTACGAGGTGGTCTGGTAGATCGGCAGGTTGCGGGCGCCGGTGTCGGAGTCGACGGGCTGACCTGCGTGAACCTGGCGCGTCTCGAAGGCCCAGTCTGGATTGCTGTTGTCGTATGTCATAGGGGCCTGGCCCCTCCTCTCGTCAGAAGGGTCCGGCCGCTGAAGGACAACGGACCCGCGCTTGCCTGCCACCGTATGTGGTGTGGGCCAGGTCGTCTCCCGGGGCACCCCACCGCGGTGGAGGGTTGCCGTCCAGCGAGCCGGGGCTTGTCGCTGGAACTCATGACCTGGGGTCAGGCTAGCCTAGGCCGTTTACCGCCCGCAACGAGGGGCTACTTGACCGGCTGACTGGTCCCAGCCCGTAGGCCGGAGTTCGGGCACCGCGGCCCCCGGACGTGGGATATCGTCACCGGTCAGTGGTCCAGATCACAGGCGGCCCTTCCGTCGACGGACCGAGGACCGGAGGAGACCCCGTGGACCAGAGTCCCCTGATCGAGATCGGCCTACCCATCGCGCTGGCGATCATCATGGTCGGCATCGGCCTGAGCCTGACCAAGGAGGATTTCGCGGTCCAGGCCAGGGCGCCGTGGGCCACCATCGTCGGCCTGGTCGCCCAGTTGATCCTCGTGCCGCTCGTGGGCGTCGGGGTCACGATGATCTTCGACCTCTCGCCACTGCTCGCGCTCGGCGTGATCCTCGTGGCCGCCTCACCCGGCGGCGCCACATCGAATCTCATCACCTACCTGGCCCGCGGCAGCGTCGCGCTGTCGATCATCCTCACCGCCATCGCGTCGGTCGCGGTGATCCTCACGCTGCCGCTGTGGTTCGACATCGGAGCTCGTGTCATCCCCGGTGCCACCGAATACGACGTGACGGTCCCGCTCGGCCAGACCTTCGGGCTCCTGCTGGGCGTCATCCTCATCCCCGTCGCACTGGGCATGCTCCTGCGAGCCCGCAAGCCGGCGCTGGCTGACCGGATCGAGCGGTTCGTCGGCGTCGTCGGGCTCGTCGTCCTGGTGGCACTCATCGTGGGCATCGTGCTGGGGGAGCGGGACCGCATCGTCGACCTGGTCGCCTCCGTCGGCCCCGCGGTGATCGTCCTCAACATCGCGGTGATCATCCTGGGTGGCCTGGTCGCCTGGGTCTGCCGCCTGGGCCGCGCCGAGCAGATCGCGATCGCTGTCGAGCTCGGGATCAAGAACACCACGCTCACGATGCTCATCGCGTTCACCGTGATCGGCATCGAGGAGGTCGGTCTCGCCGCGGCGGTCTACAGCATCGTCATGTACATCACCACGTTCGTGTTGGTCTGGGGCGGGCGCCGGCTCATGCGTACGGCGCCCTTACCGGCGTCAGGGACCCCGGCAGGATTCGCCGCCCCCTGAACGGGTTGACCGTCACGGGAGCCACCCGGCACGCGGCGTAACCTGCTGCGGTGCCCCAGCCCGTCGCCGAACACCCCGGTTTCTCGCCCGCCCGCGTCCAGCTCGCGATTCTCGCCCTCGCGCTGGGCGGGTTCGGCATCGGCGTCACCGAGTTCGCCGCGATGGGCCTGCTCCGCTCGATCGCGGACAGCTTCGACATCTCCGAGCCGCAGGCCGGCACCGTCATCTCCGCCTACGCCCTCGGTGTGGTGGTGGGCGCCCCGCTGCTGACGGTGTGGACCTCCCGCTGGCGGAGGCGGACCCTGCTCATGGTCCTGATGGGGCTGTTCACGGCGGGCAACGTGGTCGCCGCGTTCGCGCCCACCCTCGAAACGCTGGTCGCCGCACGCTTCCTCGCCGGCATCCCGCACGGCGCGTACTTCGGCGTCGCCTCACTGGTCGCGGCCTCTCTCGCCGGGGCCGGCAAGCAGGCGCGGGCCGTGGCCCAGGTGCTGCTCGGTCTGTCCGTGGCGAACGTGATCGGCGTGCCCGTGGCCACCTGGCTCGGGGAGGCCGCGGGCTGGGAGTCCGCGTTTCTCGCTGTCGGAGTGATCGGGGCCGCGACCGTGGTGGCCATCCTCGTCGTCGTCCCCGAACCCACGGGAGGCGTCGTGGTCAGGGCGCGCGAGGAGTTGGCGGCGCTCGCCCGCCCGCAGATCCTCGCCACCCTCGTTGTGGGCGCAGTGGGCTTCGGCGGCATGTTCGCCATCTACACCTACATCCAGTGGACGATGGTCGACGTCGCCGGCATCGACCGCGCCTGGATGCCCGCTGTGCTGGCGGTGTACGGGCTCGGCATGGTCGCCGGCAACGTGGTGGGCGGCATCATCGCCGACCGCGATCTCGACCGCGGCCTGGTGGTCATCGCGACCGTCATGACGGCCGTCCTGGCCCTGTTCTCGCTCGCGGCGCACAATCCGGTCACCGCGGTGATCGGGCTCTTCCTCGTGGGCGCCACCGGCTCGGCGCTCGTGCCCGGCCTGCAGACCCGCCTCATGCGCTACGCCGGACGCGGGCAGACGCTGGCGGCCTCCCTCAACCACTCGGCGCTCAACGCCGCGAACGCGCTCGGGGCGTGGATCGGCGGCGTGGTGATCGCGTTCGGCTTCGGCTACACCTCTCCCGCACTCGCGGGGGCGGCGCTGGCGGCGCTCGGGCTGGTGATCCTCGTGGCCGCGGTCCTGGGGGCCCGGCGCTCGGAGGCCGCCTGATCGGTGTGCGGAGTCTCGGTCACGTTCGGCGTCAATCTGCCATCCCGAGGAAGACGATCATGCTGCGTTCCAAGGCGACCAGGTGCTCCGGCTCCAGCGTCCCGACCCGTTCGCGGACCCGATCTCGTGGAGCGGCGGTGAGTTTGTCGACCATCAGCCGTGATGCTGTGGTCAGACCATTGAGCGGCGAAGGCTCGACCGCGGGCCGGAAGAGTGGTGCCTCAGTCGGGTTGGTGGTCAACGGGCACACCACGACCGAGGCCGTGGCGTCGAATCGGTCGTCCTGGACGATGACCACCGGGCGGGGCTTGCCTGCGTAGCCACGCCCTGACGCGGTCCAGATCTCGCCGCGCCGCATCGTCAGTCGTCGTCCCAATCGGTGGACAGCGAGTCAACGAATACCTGATCCTCCGTGTCCTGTGCGCTGCCGGCGATCGCAACAGACTGCTTGTGCGCCTCGATGCTGAAGCCCGGCCACGTCACATCCGGGACCCACATCTGGATGGGCCGCAGTCCTTGCGCCCGCAGGCGTTCGCGGTGGCGGCGAACCCGGTCCTTCGTGCTCATGTCGCCATGTTACATGTAACGGACGGATGGGCGCGGGTGTTGGCCCGAGGCTGTTATCGGGGGGCGCTACGATGGCGGCCGTGAGCCTTACCGTGTCGACCGTCAACGTCAACGGGATCCGCGCCGCCGTCAAGCAGCGCTCGGAGACCAACCTCGGATTTCTGCCCTGGCTGGAGACCAGCGGGGTGGACGTCGTCGCCCTGCAGGAGGTGCGTGCCGACGAGGACCAGACCCGCAAGGCGCTGGCACCCGCGCTCGAGGCCGGATGGCACCTCATCGGGTCGCCCTCGTCCCTCAAGGGGCGTGCCGGCGTGGCGCTGTTGTCGCGGCAGGAGCCGGCCGAGGTGTGCGTCGGCCACGGGGACCCGGAGTTCGCCGAGTCCGGGCGATATATCGAAGCCGTCTACCCGGGCGCGGTCGACGGCGAGACCGTCACCGTGGCGAGCCTGTACCTGCCGTCGGGGTCGGCGGGCACGCCCAAGCAGGACGAGAAGGACCGCTTCCTGGCGTCATTCCGGGAGCACCTCGCCGAGCGGGCCGCGACCGTGGGGGCCCGCGACGGCCACGAGATGATCATCTGCGGCGACTGGAACATCGCCCACCGCGAGGAGGACCTGAAGAACCACAAGGGCAACCACAAGAGCTCGGGCTTCCTGCCGCACGAGCGCGAGTGGATGACCGGTGTGTTCGCCGAGGGCAGCGGCTGGACCGACATCGTCCGCCACCGCCGGCCCGACGAGGTGGGCCCGTACTCGTGGTGGTCGCAGCGCGGCAAGGCGTTCGACAACGACGCGGGCTGGCGTATCGACTACCACGTGGTGACCGACGGCCTGGTCGACCGCGCGGTGTCCGACCGGGTCGATCGGGCGAGCGCCTACGACATGCGCTGGTCCGACCACGCGCCGGTGACCGTCGTCTACGAGTGACTGCGGCGCACCGTCGACTCTCGTAGCCTCGGGAGCATGACGAAGTACGCCACCGCCGAACGTCCCGATCGCACCGCGCTCGTCGAGTTCCTCACGCCCCGCCACCGGGCCGTACTCATCACCCGGCGGTCGTCTGGTGGCCTGCAGACCTCGCCGGTGACCTGCGGCGTCGACCCCGAGGGCAGACTCGTGGTGGCCACGTATCCGCAGCGGGCCAAGGTGAGCAACATCCGCCGCGACCCGGCCGTGAGTGTGTGCGTCCTGTCAGACGACTGGAACGGCCCCTACGTTCACCTCGACGGCACCGCGGAGATCGTCGACCTTCCCGAGGCGGTCGAACCGCTGGTCGAGTACTTCCGCAGCGTCGCCGGTGAACACAGTGACTGGGATGAGTACCGCGAGGCGATGGTCCGCCAGGGCAAGAGCCTCATCCGCGTGACGATCGACGACTGGGGTCCGGTCGCCACGGGCGGTTTTCCGCCTCCGACGGGATAGGCGGGGCGCGGACCCAGAATCACGTCGCTCGGCTCGCGGACGAGTGAGGTCTCCTACCATGTGCGCATGACGAGGACCTCCGCGCCGGCTCGCCCACGATGGCTTCAGCTCGTCGCGGGCCTCGTCGTCGGTGTGGTGGCAGCCGCCGTGGCGTTTGTCGTCGTCGGCGTGGTCAGGGACGACCCGGTCGACGGCGTCACCACCGCATACCGATTGAGCGACGAGGACGCGCTCGCGCCCGGGCCGGTCTCGCTGATCACCGTCAGGGATGTTCGCCAACCCACGTCGATACCCGGGCTCGCGGCGCCGACGGGCGATCGCTACGTCACGCTCGTCGTGGCGATGGAGAGGGACGGCGCTGATGCTCAGCAATGGTCCACGCTCGACGATATGAGTCTCTCCCTCTATGCCACCGATGGATCCGGCGAGCGCGAAGAACTCCTCCCGGCCGAGGGCAGTCGGAGCCTGCTCGACGGCGTCGGCGGCCGGCTGCGCGGAGCCGACCCGTACTGGATCCGGCTCGAGTACGCGCCGCCGTCAGGCGACGTCGCCGATTACGAGGTGGACCTCCGGGTCGATGGCGAAGAGTACTCGTTCACCGTTCGCCCGGAGGAGCCAGCATGAGTGACACCGCCTCACCGGCGCTGCCCCCGACCGCCTCGCGCGCAGCGTTCTGGATCACCGCGGTCGTCACGTTCGTCGTGGTGCTCAGCGTGCTCGTCCTGTGGCCGCGCGGGGCCGCCACGGGCGAGGAGATCGCGGGAGACGAGGTGGTCGTCGACCTGCGTGAGGGCGTCACCGCCGGCGTCATTCCCGCCATTCGCGACCTGGGATGGCGGGCGCAGTACGCGACACGGCCGTACGAGATCGGCCTGCGTATGACGATCGACAACACGTCCGATGAGCTCTTTCCCCGCTGGTACCGCGTCACCGTGTTCGAGGCGGGAAACCTCGTGGACGGTGAGGACCTCCCGAGGCGCATGACCGATTCGTTGCAGACTTCGCATGTTGATCCCGGCGGGCAGGCTGCCACGGACTTCACCTTCGAGTACCACGACGCCTGCGGGGAGTTCATAGCCCGGATCACCTCCGTGCCATCGCTCGAGGAGGAGGACGAACGCTCCAGCGTCGACGTTCCTTTCACGGTCGGAGATGACCAGTGTCTCGCGGCGCGCTGATGAGGCCGGTCGTCATCCCGCAACATCATCCCGCAGGATGATTCGGAGCGCGTTCGGGCCGAACTACAGTGACGGGCATGGGTGCCGCCACGACTCCGCCTGCGCAGCCGAGCGGCCGCGTCGAACGCGTTCTGGCGTTCCTGGAACGGCACCCCTGGATCACAGACGCTCTCTTCGTGGCGATCCCGTTGAGCCTGCTGACGTTTGCTGCCAGCCGCGACTCCTTCTACGGGCAGAACCCGCTCCTGCCGGGCTGGATCGAGCTGGCGGTGGCGCTCACCATGACCGGTGCGCTGGCGTTGCGCCGCACGTGGTTGGTCCCGGCCGCGATGACGGTCGCGGGAGCGGCTCTGCTCATGGTGGTGCTGCTCATCCCGCCGTCCATCCAGATCGTGGCGGTCCCGATCACCGTCTACACGGTGGCGAAGTTCGGCAGCCCCAAGGTCTCGAGGGCGTTCCTGGGGCTCGGGCTGGCGGGCGCCGTGCTGGTGCTCGTGCCCTATGCGGCCAATGTGTTCTGGATCGGACCAGCGGGTACCGGGCCGTCCTCGGTCCCGACGCTCGGCTTCCAGGAGATCATCGTGGCGACCGTCGTCGCCGGCTTCTGCGCGTCCACGGTGATGGTCGCGTGGATGCTCGGCGAGGTCGGTGCCCGTGGCCACAGGCGTCTCGCCGAGATCGAGGAGCGCAATCGACTACTGATCAGGGAGCGGGCACACGAAGCCGCGGCCGCCGCCACCGACGAGAGACTCCGGATCGCGCGCGACATGCACGACGTGGTGTCCCATTCCCTGTCGGTGATGATCGCCCAGGCCGACGGTGGCAGGTACGTGGCGAGCACCGATCCTCGGGCCGCCGAACGCGCGTTGGGCACCATCGCGAGCACCGGCCGCGAGTCGCTGGTGGAACTGCGCCGGATGCTCGGGGTGCTGCGCAGCCCGGAAGATCCGGTGGACCATCGACCGCAACCCAAGGCCACCGACCTCGCCGAGCTTGTCGCATCGGTGAGGGCCGCGGGATTACCGGTCGAGTACCGGCCGCCTGACTGGCTGGGGGAGTTGCCCGAGGGGCAGTCGCTCGCCGTCTACCGGGTGGTGCAGGAAGCGCTGACAAACACGCTCAAACACGCCGGCCCCGACGCGCGGTCCGAGGTGGTCATCAGCGCCGCCGGCTCCACCCTGCTGGTCGAGGTCGTCGATCACGACCCGCAGGTGCGCGACGGCCAACCCGGCATCGGCACCACCGGAGATGCGAAAGACCATGACAGTGAGCGTCTCGGCTCGGGACTCGACGGGATGAAGGAGCGGGTCGCGCTGTATTCCGGAACGGTGGAAGTCGGTTACGAGGACACGGGATTCGCCGTCCGCGCCCGGTTCCCCCGCCCCGGACGACCCGCCGGCACGCCCAGGGAACGTCTCCCCGCCGGGGAGGGTCGGCGATGAACCCTATCCGGGTCATGCTGGTGGACGACCAGCATCTGCTGCGCGCCGGCTTCGCGATGCTCATCGGATCGCAACCGGATATAGAGGTCGTCGCCGAGGCCGGAGACGGCGCCCGTGCGGTCGATCTCCTCCGCGAGCGGCCGGTCGACGTGATCCTCATGGACGTGCGCATGCCGGTCAAGGACGGCATCGCCGCCACGGAGGAGATCCTGGCGATGGTCGACGCCGGACAGGTCCCGGCGGTCCGGATCGTCGTCCTCACCACCTTCGACACCGACGAGTACGCGTTTGCCGCGCTCAAAGCCGGCGCCGCCGGTTTCCTCCTCAAGGACGTCCCGCCCGAGACGCTGCTGGCCTCGATCCGTCAGGTGCACGAGGGCGGCTCCGTGGTCGCGCCGACCACCACCCGACGCCTGCTCGAGCATGTCGGTCCGATGCTGGTCACCTCCGACGCACCCGAATCGCCGCGCGACCGGGCACGACGGGCAGGGCTGACCGACCGCGAGACGGACATCCTCCTGGCCATGGTCACCGGCGACTCCAACGGTGAGATCGCCGGGCGGATGTATCTCTCCGAGGCGACGGTCAAGACCCACGTCAGGCGGGTCCTCGCCAAGTTGGACGCCCGGGACCGCGTGCAGGCGGTGGTCTGGGCCTACGAGCACGGGGTGGCGGGCCCGGGCGCAGTCCGCTGACGTAGAGCCGCTCCGACACGTCGGCGCGGCCCGTCGCCGCTGGGCCGCCCCGTCCGCGTGGGGCGGCCCGTCAACGGCGGATCGCCTCATCCCAGAGGGGCGCGGCGTCATCCCACAGGATGAGTCCCGGGCGCGAAGGAGAGCCTCGAGGAGGATGTCTGCGCAGGTCACGGCTCCATACGGTGGTCATCGACAACACGACCACCAAGGAGAACACGATGACCGAGACCTCAAGCGGCTCCGGAGGGTCCGCCTCCGCGCGGGCCGCAGACGTCACCGGCCACGCCGCCGTCCGGGCCGCAGAAGCCACCGGCCACGCCGCCGTCCGGGCCGCAGACGTCACCCGCCGGCACGGCAGCGGCGAGAACCAGGTGCTCGCCCTCGACGGGGTCAGCATCTCCGTCGATGCCGGCCGGTTCACCATGATCATGGGCCCCTCGGGGTCCGGCAAGTCCACGCTCATGCACGTGCTGGCCGGCCTCGACTCGCCTGACGAGGGTCGGGTGTTTCTCGGCCGTCGCGAGATCACGGGGATGAGCGACAAGGCGCTGACCAAATTGAGGCGCACCCGGACGGGTTTCGTCTTCCAGTCCTTCAACCTGATCCCGACGCTCAGTGTGCGCCAGAACATCGGCCTGCCGGCTCAGCTGGCCGGCGAAAAGCTGGATGCCGGCTGGGTCCGTACTGTCACCGACCGGCTGGGTATCGCGACGTTGCTCGCTCGCAAACCCCATGAACTGTCCGGTGGGCAACAGCAGCGCGTGGCGGTGGCCCGGGCCCTGGTGACCCGGCCCGCAGTCGTCTTTGCCGACGAACCCACAGGCAACCTCGATTCGGCCTCGGGGGCGGAGGTCATGCGCCTGCTCTCCGCCGCGGTCCGCGAGTACGGACAGACGGTCATCATGGTCACGCACGATCCTGGGCTCGCCGCGTACGCCGACAGGGTCATCATGTTGGCCGACGGCCGCCCGGCCGCTGATCTCGCCGCTCCGACCCCGGAGGCCGTCGCCGACACCCTGCTGCGTCTCAATCCGGGTCCGAGCGACGAGACCCTGCCGTTCGTCGAACAGGAGGCACTCGCACGATGAGAACCGTTCTGATGTCCACGTTCCGCTCCGGCGGCGCCCGGCTGCTGGCCGCGGGGCTCGCTATCGCGATCTCGGTGGGTTTCGTCGTCGCGACCTTGGCCACGATGGATTCCTTCCAGTCGAGCATGCGCACCCAGCTGGCCGGCGAGTACGCCGGCGTCGGCGCCGTGGTGGATACCCAGGGGTTCGACGACGACGACATCGGCCGCGCGCTTACCGCACTGCAGGAGCACGGGGGTGTCGGGAGCGCCGGTGCTCACTCGACATCGTTCTTCCAGACGCAGATCGATGGTCGGCAGTACAGCACTGTGGCCCGGAACCTGCCGAATGCCGACCTGCGTGCGGAAGAGTTGGCCGCCGGCCGGTGGCCCACCGAACGGCTCGAGACCGCCGTCGACGACGCGACCGCGCAGGACCTGGGACTGGCGGTGGGGGACACGCTGACGCCGACGGTGTACGACGACGCCGGCCGCGAGCAGCCGGGCCCTTCTCTCAAGATCACCGGTCTCTACACCGGTGTAGGGGCCTCTCCGCTGCCGACCGTGTTCGTCCTCGCCGAGGACCTGGCGGAGCTGGGCCGGGTCTCGACGACGGAGATCAGGATCGCCGCCCCGCTCGCCGGAGGTGACCATGAGGCACTCAAGGCGTCGGTGAGCGACGCACTGGAGGTGGCCGGAGTGGACGCCACCGTCCTCACCCAGCAGGAGATCGTCGACCGCGAGACAGAGAGGTTCTTCGGTGACGCCGCGATGCTCGCCGTGATCGTGTTGGCGTTCACCGTGATAGCGCTGCTGGTCGCGGCCCTGGTGATCATGAACACCTTCGATGTGCTCATCGCCCAGCGCACCCGGCAGCTGGCACTGCTACGGTGTCTCGGCTCGACCTCCGGCCAGGTCAGGCGAATGGTGCTGCTCGAGGGGGCGCTGGTCGGCGGGGTCGCCTCCCTGCTCGGCACGGCCGGCGGCTTCGGACTCGGACACGTGCTCGCCGCGGTGAGTGGGAGCGTGCCGGGCCTCGCCGCGCTCGAACCGCCCGTGCTGCACTGGTGGATCGTCGTGGTCGGGATGGTCCTCGGCGTGGCGGTCACCCTGCTCTCCGTGTCCCTGCCGGCCCGCAAGGCCATGCGCACGTCGCCGCTCATGGCGATGCGCCCGCTCGAAGCGGTCTCGCCCGAACCCCGATCGCGCATGTGGACCACGATCCTCGGCTCGGCACTCTTCCTCGGAGGCATCGCGGGGATGGCCGTCGCGGTCGCGGCGGCCCGGATGATCATCGCCATACCTGCCGCAGCGGTCACGGCGATCGGTCTGATCGTCCTGCTCCGGGTGACGGCGGCCCCGATGATCGCGGGACTGGCGGGCATGGTTCCCGGGAGGTGGCTGCCGTTCCGGCTGGCCGCTCTGAACTCGAGGAAGCACCCGGGGCGCACGGCGACCACCACGATCGGCATGGTCATCGGCGTCTCCATCGTCACCACGATGATGGTGGGCGCGGCACTGGCCCAGGGGTCGATCTCCAGGGAAATCGATGCGCAACGCCCCATCGACATGTTCGTCACCAGTGAGGAGTCACAGATCTTCGAGCCAGCCGAGATCGCCGCGGTCACCGATGCGGAGGGCGTTGTCCACGCCGAGGCCGTGCGGGGCACCCTCGCCCGTGTCGGCGACGACGACGTGCTGGTGCTCGGGGTCGACGAGTCCGTCGGGCAGGCGTCCCGCGGGGATGATCCGATACCGGCCGCGGGCACCGCAGCCATCGGGGACGAACTGACGGACGCGGTCGGCGCCCCCGGCGCTCCGTTGACGCTTTCCGTCGCGGGCCGACAGGTGACCGTGGAGACGACCACCGCTGAGTCCCCGTGGCCCGGCTCGATCCTGGTACCGATGGACACCCTTCTGGAGCTGGACCCCGGCGCCGGGACGATGCAGATCTGGGCACAGGTCGAGGACCTTTCGTCCGCGCAGCTGCAGACGCTGGCCTCGACGATCTCCGGCGATACTGGGCTCCAGGCGGAGGTCGGTCCGGCATTGGAACGGGCGATGATCGAGGAGATCATTACGACGATGCTCGGCATCGTGTTGGCACTGCTGGCGGTGGCGATCGTGATCTCGGTGATCGGCGTGGCCAACACGCTCTCGCTGTCGGTCATCGAACGCACGCGGGAGTCCTCGTTGCTGCGGGCGTTGGGCCTGACCAGGGGGCAGATGCGCATGATGCTGGCCTGCGAGGCCGTCCAGATGACGGTCGTGGCCGCGGGAATCGGCATCATCGCCGGGATCGGGTTCGGTGCGGTCGGGATCGCTGCCCTGCTCGGCGAGATGGATGTGCCGCTGGCCTTCACCCTGCCGTGGCTCCAGCTGCTGCTGGTGGTCGGCGCGGCACTGCTGGCCGGGCTCCTGGCGTCCGTCCTCCCGGCCCGGCGGGCGGCGATGCTCTCACCGACCGTGGGGCTGGCCGCCGGCTGAACCGCGGCCCGGGTGGCTGCCGCCGTCGGTCGGCCGAGGCGGAGCCACCCGGGCGTGGGAAGATGGCGCCATGTCTGAGCAGTCCTCCTCCGCAGTGCCCACGCCCGCGAAGCGCCAGCGCGTCCTGTCCGGCATTCAGCCCACCGCAGACTCGTACCACCTCGGCAACTACCTGGGCGCGGTGCGGCAGTGGGTTGAGTTGCAGGACGACTACGACGCCTTCTACTTCATCCCCGACCTGCACGCGATCACCGTCAAGCAGAATCCGAAGGAGCTGCGGGAGCGTGTTTTCCGCGGCTGCGCGCAGCTCCTCGCACTGGGCATCGACCCCGGGCGTTCGGTGCTGTTCGTGCAGTCGCACGTTCCCGAGCATGCCGAGCTGTCGTGGGTGCTGAGCTGTATCACCGGCTACGGCGAGGCCGCCCGCATGACCCAGTTCAAGGACAAGGCCGCCAAGCAGGGCACCGACGGCACCACCGTGGGGCTGTTCACCTACCCGGTGCTCATGGCCGCGGACATCCTTCTCTACCGCCCCCACCTGGTGCCGGTCGGCGAGGACCAGCGGCAGCACCTCGAGCTCACCCGCGATCTGGCGATGCGGTTCAACTCGCGCTACAAGAAGACCTTTGTGGTGCCCGAGGGCAAGATCCTCGAGGGCTCGGCCAAGATCTACGACCTGCAGGACCCCACGGCCAAGATGAGCAAGTCGGGCGCGAACCCCAAGGGCATCGTCAATCTGCTCGACGACCCCAAGGTGTCGGCCAAGCGCATCCGCAGCGCCGTGACCGACTCGGACGGCGACATCCGATTCGACCGTCAGATGAAGCCGGGCGTGTCCAATCTGTTGGTGATCCAGTCGTCGTTCACCGGGCGGCCGGTCGCCGACATCGTGGCCGACTACCAGGCCGCGGGCGCCCAGTACGGCGCGCTCAAGTCCGATACGGCCGACGCGCTCGAGGCGTTCGTCACCCCGCTGCGAGGTCGGTTCGACGAGTTCATGTCTGACCGAGGCGAGCTCGAGCGCATCCTCGCCGACGGCGCCGAGCGTGCCCGCGCCGTCGCGAGCCCTGTGCTGTCCCATGTCTACGACGCAGTCGGATTCACCGCGCCCCGCCGCGGCTGAGCCGGGTCGGCTTCTGGCCGCGTGCCCGGCGCCTGCAGCCGAGTTGCAAGACATCGATCTCCGGATGCCTGACAAAAGGTGCGTTTTCGGGCTCCGGATTAGCCCCAAATGTCTTGCGAGCGTGAGGTCGTGTCTTGCAACCGCTGGAAGGCGGGGCGAGGCGCAGCTGGGCGGGGCGCGGCGAGGCCGGGCCGTGGCTCAGGCCTGGCGGGTGCCCTGCTGGTAGACCTGCTTCCAGTCATCGCCCGCGCGCTGCCAGATCGAGCTGTGCAGCGACGACGCCCCGCCCGGGCTCGTCGCGCGCCAGAGCAGGAGGACCACGTCGTCGGAGAGTCGACGGGTCTCCAGCACCTCGAGTTCGACGCCGGCGAGGGAGGCCTCGGCGTCGCCCAGCTCGCGGCGGGTCCACGTCCGGCCCGCGGGGTCGACCTGCCGCCACCGCACATCGAGCAGCCGCGTGAGCTGCTTGCGGTCCCGGCGGACGGCGTCAGTGAGCAGCGACCGCTCGAGGCCCACCACGAGCTCCTCGACCGCGGGCCCGGCGGCGGGCGCCCCGGGCCGCGAACCCGTCGCGCCGGGGGAGTCGGGCTCGCCAACCGAGAAGAGGTCGGGCTCGGACGTGTCGGCGGACCTCGTCGTCGTCGCCGGCACGGCACCACCGTCGGCGGCCGGGGGAACGGCCGGATCCTCGCCCGCACCGACCGCGGTCGCGCCCGGGAAACCCGGGCCGGCCTCCGGCTGCTGCTTGGACGCGTGGGCCTTCGAGGCGCCGTTGGCCAGCGCGTCGGCCTTCTCGTTGAGCGCGTGACCGGCGTGGCCCTTGACCCACTCGAAGGTGACCTCGCGGCCCCGCATCGCCTCGTCGAGGGCCTTCATCACCTCGACGTTGAGCACCGGCTTGCCGTCGGCCTTCTTCCAGCCCTTGCGCTTCCAGCCGGCCATCCACTTGGTGATGGAGTTGATGACGTACTGCGAATCGCACAGCACGTGCAGTGGCTCGTCGACGTGAGCGGTCTGGCGCAGCAGATCCAGAACGGCGGCGAGCTCGCCCTGGTTGTTGGTGCCGCGCTTCCAGCCGCCGCAGCGCCAGCGGGCGTCGTCGATGTACCAGGCCCAGCCGGCGGGGCCGGGGTTTCCGAGGGCGGAGCCGTCCGCGGCGGCGATGATCGTCACGGGATGCGATCCTGCCACCGTGGCGGGCGTCACCGCACACCGGCCGCCACGCCGGCGAGGCAATCGGCCCGCTACCGGCGAACCGAGGCGGGCGCGACGCGGCAGGTCAGCCCTGGAGGTCGCCGTCCTCGATGTCGTCGAGGTCGATCGGCCAGCCGGCCTCCTTGCCGTCCTGCTTCTCGGCAAGGCGGGCGGTGCGGGCGGCCTCGCGCATCTCGATGCCCTCGGTGACGAAGTCGCCCACCTCGCGGGCGATCGACCCCACCGCGTCGGTGATGATGACCGTGATGCGGCCGACCAGCGACGCGCCCGCCTGGACGCCCGCCTGGATCTGGTCCTTGTTGCGCTCGAAATCGCTCATCGGGTGCATCCCCTCTCGTCCGTGATGAACCCGAAGGTACCCCGACCCGGGCCGGTGGTGAGGCTCTCCCCGGCTCAGGCGGCCGTCGGGGACTTGCGACGCTCGATGATCACGGCGGGCGAGTCGGCCGAGGTGGGCGGCAGTGGGAGCGCGAGGCGGAACATCTTGGCCCACACGTTCGCCACCTGCTTCCACAGCGGCCCGGTGTTGTACGGCAGCCCGTGCTCCTCGCAGATCCTGCGTACCTCGACCGCGATCTCCGGGTATCGGTGCGCGGGCAGGTCCGGGAACAGGTGGTGCTCGATCTGGTGGGAGAGGTTGCCGGTGGCCAGGTGCATCAGCGGGCTGCCGGAGATGTTGGCCGAGCCCAGCATCTGGCGCACATACCACTCGCCGCGGGTCTCCTCGGCCGTCTCCTCCTGCGTGAAGACCTGCGCGCCGGAGGGGAAGTGACCGCAGAAGATCACCGAGAACGCCCACACGTTGCGGACCAGGTTGGCGGTGAGATTGCCGGCGAAGGTCAGCGGGAACAGCGGGCCGGTCAGCGCCGGGTGCACGATGTAGTCCTTGGCCACCTGCCCGCGGACCTTGCGCCACCAGCCGGCCACGAGTCCCTTGACGTCGGTCCACTTGCGCTTGCCCTTGAGTACGTTGTCGTACTCGAGGTCGTGCAGCATCACGCCCCACTCGAACAGCATCATCAGGGCGAACGCGTACACCGGGTTTCCCAGGCGGATCGGGTTCCACGGCTGCTCGTGCTCCATACGCAGGATGCCGTAGCCGATGTCCCGGTCCAGGTCGAGGATGTTTGTGTACGTGTGGTGCATGTAGTTGTGCGAGTGGCGCCACTGGTCGGAGGGGCACACGTTGTCCCACTCGAAGCTGGATGAGTGGAGCATGTCGTCGCGCATCCAGTCGTACTGGCCGTGCATGACGTTGTGGCCGATTTCCATGTTGTCGAGGATCTTGGACGCGCTCAGCGCGGCGACGCCTGCCAGCCAGGCGGGCGGGAGGAAGCCGAGGAACATGAGGCCGCGCCCCGCCAGTTCGAGTCGACGCTGGGTGCGGACGACGCGCAGGATGTAGTCGCGGTCGGCGGTGCCGAGGTCGACGACGACACGGTCACGGATCGCGTCCAGTTCGCGTCCGATGATCTCGACGGACTCCGCCGAGAGCACGATCGGCTCCGGCGCCGCGGCGGCCTTGGCGCGCTTGCCGGTTTTCGGGGCCGTGGCGGGCTTGGTGGCCGCGGGTGCCTTGGCGGTCTTCAGGGTGGGCAGATTCAGGATTGCCATGGTGGGTGTCCTTCCGGGTCGGGTCCGGGCGGTGGGAGGCAGGTGGTCTAGAGCTCGATCTCGACGTCGCCGACCGGGGCGGAGACGCAGATCTGGACGCGGCAGCCGGGCTCGGAGTCGACCTCACCGGTGCGCAGGTCGCGGGTCGCGCCGGAGACGCGCACCGCGGTGCAGGTGTGGCAGATGCCCATGCGGCATCCGTGCTGCGGGCTCAGGCCCGCGGTCTCGGCGCCCTCGAGCAGGGTCGTACCGGGATTGTCGGCGGTGACGCCGCTGGTCAGGTACGTGACGGTGCCGCCGTCGGTGTCCGGGACCTCGGCGACGGTGGCGGTGAACCGCTCGCGCAGGACGCCCGAGAACCGTTCGGCGCCCAGCGTCTTCTCGAGACCGGTGGCCAGACCCTCGGGCCCGCACAGGAAGATCGTGGCCTCGTGGTGCCAGGGCGCGGTCTCCTCGAGATGACCGGCGCTGAGGTGGCCGGTCAGTCCGGGGCGCGTGATCGCGCGGTCCTCGGTCGGCGCTCCGGCGCTGTTCTCGCCGGCGGTGGGGATCACGTGCACATCGATCCCGGCGCGGGACAGTTCGCGGAGCCGGTCGCGGAACGGCACATCGGCGGCGCTACGGGCGTAGTGGATCCACGTCACGCGGCCGGTCCTGGTCGAGGTGGTGTCCGTGTCGGGCCCCGCGGTGCCCGCGTCCCGGCCGACGCAGTGGCCCTCGGCGGCCAGAGTGGAGGCGATCGACAGCATCGGCGTGATGCCGCTGCCGCCGCTGACCAGCAGGATGTCCGACGGGCGCGTCGCGGGCAGGGAGATCTCCCCGGCCGGGTTGCCCAGCAGTAGGCGCATGCCCGGTTCGGCTGCGGCCCACAGGAACTCCGAGACCACGCCACCGGGATGGCGACGGACGGCGATCGTCGCCAGGCCGTCGGCGCGGGAGGCCGGGTCGACGGGGGAGTAGTGCCGGCGATGAACCACGCCGTCGACCACCACGCCGATCTCCAGCGCGGCGCCGGGCTCGGGCCGTGCGACGCCGGCGGGAAGACGCAGCGTGAGCACCGTGACGTCGGAGACCGGGCGGTCGACGGACACGACGGTCGCCCCGGTCGGGTCGTCGGACCAGGTCACGCCCAGCGAACGGGCGTAGTGCTCGACCGGGTGCGGGGTGAGCAGCGTGCGGGCGAGTTCGCCGGAGAACAGGCTTTCGGCCAGGCCGCGACGCGAGAGTCGGCCGGGCGTGAGAAGTCGGCGGGTGAAGGACGGGTGGACGGGCGGAGCTGTCATCGGGACCTCCGTGGAGAACGTGGTCGGTGTGGTCGGCCGTCGACGGACGCCGCCGCCCCGGTCTCGAGTTCCGCGCCGCGCACCGGTGGGTGCGGTCGCGCTGAAGGGGGCGCATCCGTCCGGCTCGACCACCGGACGAATCTGAGTGTACAGGCGTTCTCTGAAATGAAAAGACCCCGGTGTGTGACAGCTGGGTTGCGGGCCCACGAACTCGAACGACATGCGGTTTTTCAGCTCAATCGCTAGAATCGTCGACGTGACGGCGCCCAGATCTCGAGCAGAACAGAAGCGGCACACTCGTGCACTCATCGTCGACGCGGGTCGTCGAACGGTGGCGAGCCGTGGCTTCTCGGGCCTCGTCGTCCGGGAGCTCGCCCGCGAGGCCGGCATCGTGCCCACGGCCTTCTACCGACACTTCGACTCGGTCGAGGAGTTGGCCACCGAGCTCGCCGGAGCCGCCGCGGACGCGCTGGGCACGCTTGTCGACACGCTGGTTTCGACCCCGACGCAGGACCCGGCCTCGGACTGGCCGCACCAGGTGAGCGCCCGGGCGGCCGAGAACCCGCAGACCTGGTCGGTGCTCGCGCGCGGACTGGTCGACACCGCGGGGCCGGATCACCGCGTTCTGTCGGCGGCCGTCGACACCGCACGCCGGCGGCTCGGGATCACCCTGGGCAGGCTCGAATCGTTGTCCGGTGCGGACGGGGCGGTGGTGGATGTGACTGCCGACCTCGTCGTCGTCGTCCTGGTCCGGCACCTTATGGACGTCGCGGCCGGACAGGACGCGCGCACCCTGGACGGGGACTGCGCCGTGCGCCTGCGAGTGGTCCTCGCCGGGGCTGCCGCGCAGTAAGCGAGCGCCCCGCAGTGGCTCAGCGACGCCGCAGTGTCAGGACGGCGCCCGCGAGCACCACCAGGGCCGCCGCGCCGACCGCCATCCAAGTTCCGTACTCCTCGAACAGCGACCCCGCTGCGGTCGTCTCCGACGCCCCCGACCCGCCCAGCGGGCCCGACGCCAGCTCCGTCACGTCGTCGTCGGCCTCGCTCGGTCTGTCGCCCAGCTGGCCGACGGCGTCCTCGGCCGCGAACCCCGCGTCGAGCAACATCGCCGCCTGCTGCCACGGCGCCTGCGGCACCCGCGTGCCGTCGAGCAGCACCACGGCCAGCCGCCTGCCGTCCCGTTCGGCCGCGCCGATGAACGTGTGGCGGGCGTCGTCGGTGAAGCCCGTCTTCCCGCCCAGCGCGCCGTCATAGTTGAAGAGGAGCTGGTTGTCGTTGGCCAGCACGAAGCCGGGATTGACCACCTCGCCGTCCTCGCGTGTGGTCGGGCCGGTGTACGGGGGCGGGTCGACGGGGTCGGGCGGGCCCGCGCCCTCGCCCGCCGGGTAGCCGGGGAAACCGGTCAGCTGCGTGGAGACGATCTCGGCGAACTCGGGCCGGGTCATGGCGTCGCGGAAGATCAGCGACATGTCGTACGCCGAGGACATCATCCCCGGCCCGTCCAGCCCGCTCACCGTGGCCACGTGCGTGCCCGCGGCACCGAGCGAGGCGGCGCGCGCGTTCATCGCCTCGAGCGTGTGGTCCATGCCGCCCATCTCGTGCGCGAGCACGGCCGCCGCGTCATTGCCGGACGACATCAGCAGCCCACTGAGGAGCCGGTGCACCGAGTATCTGCCGCCGGGACCCACGCCGACGAGGCTGCCCTCGGCACCCTCCAGATGGGCGTCGGTGACCTCCACGATCTCGTCGCCGTCCAACTCGTCGAGCGCGACCGACGCCAGCAGGGTCTTGATGATGCTCGCCGGGCGGTAGCGGCCGTGCGGGTCCTTGGCGGCGACGATCTCGCCGGTGTCGAGGTCGGAGATCATCCAGGCGCTCGCGGTCACCTCCGGGGGCACCGCGAAGCCATCGGGAGCCACGACGTCGCAGCCGGCGAGGGCCTCGCCGCCGGCGGGCGTGGCAGGCACCGGGGGAGGGGCGGGCGAGGACTGACCGGGCAGCGGCACCTCGGACTCGTCGACGGGCGCGGGTGGAGTCGTCTGGTACGGACACCCGGTCAGGTCGCGCGGGGTGTCGAAGTACGACGACGACGTCGTCGACGGCAGCACCGCGGCCGGCGGCGGCTCCGAGAGCGGGAGGGCGGGGTCCGGCTCCACGGCCGCCGCCGGGCTCGCTGCAGCGAGGGGCATCAGTGCGACGAGGGCGGCGGTGGCGAGGCCGGCGGCACGGCGGGCGGGCCCTCGGCGGTTGCTGATCACGGATGTCGAGTCTACGTCCGGGGGAGGCTGGCGCTCCGCCTGACCCGCGAGGGGCGACCGGAGAACGCCACCTATCGAATCGCGTGTCGCCTACGGGATCCGATGGGTGGCGCACGATCCGATGGGTGGCGATCAGCAGAACGAGGGCCGATGCGGCTCGAGGCAGGTCGCGGGCAGGCCGTTCGCCGCCGCGGAATGCGACTCGGGCCGCACCCTCGACAAGAGGATGCGGCCCGAGCCGACGATCTGTGGCGAGATCAGCGCGCGAAGAGCAACGCGCGCTTGACCTCCTGGATCGCCTGCGTCACCTGGATGCCACGGGGGCACGCGTCGGTGCAGTTGAAGGTGGTGCGGCAACGCCACACGCCCTCGGCGTCGTTGAGGATCTCCAGACGCTCGGCAGCGCCCTCGTCACGCGAGTCGAAGATGAACCGGTGCGCGTTGACGATCGCCGCCGGCCCGAAGTACGACCCGTCGGCCCAGAACACCGGGCAGGAGGTCGTGCAGCAGGCACAGAGGATGCACTTGGTGGTGTCGTCGAAGCGGGCGCGGTCGGTCGGCGACTGGATGCGCTCGGCGGTCGGCTGGTTGCCGGACGTGATGAGGTACGGCATGACGTCACGGAACGACTTGAAGAACGGCTCCATGTCGACGTACAGGTCCTTCTCCACCGGAAGGCCCCGGATCGGGGCGATCGTGACGGTGATGGACTTGCCGTCCTTGGGGAGCATGTCCTTCATGAGGACCTTGCAGGCGAGGCGGTTGACACCGTTGACCTGCATGGCGTCCGAACCGCAGACGCCGTGGGCGCAGGAGCGGCGGAACGCCAGCGAACCGTCGATGTAGTTCTTGACGTACATCAGCAGGTTGAGCAGGCGGTCGGACGGCAGCGCCGGGACCTCGAACTCCTGCCAGCCCGCCGAGTCCGGATCCTCCGGATTGAACCGGGCGATCTTCAGCGTGACCATGGTGGAGCCGGGCGGCACCGGGCGGCTGCTGGTGCCGTCGGTGGCTTTGGTGGTGTCGACTGCGGAACTCATCAGTACTTACGCTCCATCGGCTCGTAGCGGGTCTGCACAACCGGCTTCCAATCCAGCCGGATGTCGGAGAGCAGGTCGAGACCGTCCTCCTTGAACGCCATGGTGTGCTTCATGTAGTTGGCGTCGTCGCGGTCCGGGAAGTCCTCGCGGGAGTGACCGCCGCGGGACTCCTTCCGGTTGAGGGCACCCACGACGGTGACCTCCGCCAGCTCCAGGAGGAAGCCGAGCTCGACGGCCTCCAGGAGTTCGGTGTTGAAACGCTTGCCCTTGTCCGAGACGGTGACCTCGGCGTAGCGCTTCTTCAGGGCGCGCAGCTCGTCGCGGGCCTCGGTGAGCGACTGCTCGTTGCGGAACACCGACGCCTTGTCGTCCATCATGGCCTGCATCTCGCTGCGGATGTCCGCGGCGTTCTCGGTGCCGTGCGGGGCGAGCATGCGCTCCATCCACTCGCGCACCATCGTCTCGGGCTCGGCGGGCAGCTCCACGAAGTCGTGACCCGCGGCGTACTCGGCGGCGGCGATGCCGGCGCGGCGGCCGAACACGTTGATGTCCAGCAGCGAGTTGGTGCCCAGGCGGTTGGAGCCGTGCACGGAGACGCAGGCGCACTCACCGGCGGCGTAGAGGCCGGGGACGATGTCCTCGTTGTTGCGCAGGACCTCGCCCTGGACGTTGGTCGGGATACCGCCCATGACGTAGTGGCAGGTCGGGAACACCGGGACGAGCTCGGTGACCGGGTCGACGCCCAGGTAGGTGCGCGAGAACTCGGTGATGTCGGGGAGCTTCTCCTCGAGCACGTCGGCGCCGAGGTGGGTTACGTCGATGTAGACGTAGTCCTTCTCGGGGCCGGCACCGCGGCCCTCGCGGACCTCCAGGACCATAGAGCGGGCGACGATGTCACGCGGCGCGAGGTCCTTGATGGTGGGGGCGTAGCGCTCCATGAAGCGCTCGCCGTCGGCGTTGCGCAGGATGCCGCCCTCACCGCGGACGGCCTCGGAGATGAGGATGCCCAGGCCGGCCAGCCCTGTCGGGTGGAACTGGTGGAACTCCATGTCCTCGAGCGGCAGGCCCTTGCGGAAAACCACGGCCATGCCGTCACCGGTGAGGGTGTGGGCGTTGGAGGTGGTCTTGTACATGCGGCCCGAGCCGCCGGTGGCGAACACCGTGGCCTTGGAGTGGAAGACGTGCAGGTCGCCGGAGGCCAGCTCGTAGGCGACGCAGCCGGTGGCCACGGGGCCCTCGGGGGTCTCGGTGAGGCACAGGTCGAGCACGTAGAACTCGTTGAAGAACTCCACGTCGTGCTTGACGCAGTTCTGGTACAGCGTCTGCAGGATCATGTGACCCGTGCGGTCCGCGGCGTAGCAGGCGCGACGCACGGGCGCCTTGCCGTGGTCACGCGTGTGGCCGCCGAAGCGACGCTGGTCGATCTTGCCCTCGGGCGTCCGGTTGAACGGCAGGCCCATGTTCTCGAGGTCGATGACGGCGGTGATGGCCTCCTTGGCCATGATCTCCGCGGCGTCCTGGTCGACGAGGTAGTCGCCGCCCTTGACCGTGTCGAACGTGTGCCACTCCCAGTTGTCCTCCTCGACGTTCGCGAGGGCGGCGCACATGCCGCCCTGCGCTGCGCCGGTGTGGGAGCGGGTGGGGTAGAGCTTGGTGAGGACCGCGGTGCGGGTGCGCGGACCCGCCTCGATGGCGGCGCGCATCCCGGCGCCGCCGGCGCCGACGATGACGACGTCGTACTGGTGCTGGTGGACCTGACGATCGGTCATGGTGTTCTCAGTGCTCGCTTTCGAAATGGTGAAGTCCGCGGACGAATACTGCCGGCGATCAGATGTCGTAGGCGAGGCCGAAGATGGCGTAGGTGCCCAGGACGAGGACCAGGACGGTCGCGGCGATCAGGATCGCGTTGAGCCAGAACCGGGTGGAGTCCTTGCGCGAGTAGTCCGCGATGACGGTGCGGACACCGTTCGCGCCGTGCAGCTGGGCCAGCCAGAGCATGAGGATGTCCCACGTGGCCCAGAACGGGCTCTGCCAGCGATCGGCGACGTATGCCCAGTCGATGCGATGGACGCCGTCGTCGATCATCAGGCCCACCGTGAGGTGGCCGATGGTGAGGAAGACCAGGGCCACGCCCGAGTAGCGCATGAAGATCCACGCCGTGCGCTCGAAGTTGCCGCGGGAACGCAGGCGGGGCGAGCGGGGCTGCGCCAGCGAGGCGGGCCGGTCGTAAGAGGTCTGGAGAACAGGTGCGTCTGCCATGATGATCGTTCTCCTTAGATGTGCTCGAAGAGGAGGAAGAGAAGGCGTGCGGTCGCCGCGGCGAACACCACGACCCAGATCGCCAGGACGGCCCAGAGCATCTGGCGCTGGTACTTGGCGCCCTTGGACCAGAAGTCCACGGCGACGATCCGCAGACCGTTCAGGGCGTGGAACAGCACCAGGGCCACGAGCCCGATCTCCATGAGGCCGACGATCGGGTTCTTGTACGTGTCGATGACCGCGTTGTAGCTCTCCGGGCTCACGGTGACCAGGGCGGTGTCGAGCACGTGGACAAAGAGGAAGAAGAAGATCGCGACGCCGGAGATGCGGTGCGCGACCCACGACCACATCCCCGGGTCACCCTTGTAGATGTTGATCTTCTTCGTGGGTGCCGGACGCGCCGGCGCCTGCGCAGTACTCATGGGCTTGTCGTGCCTCCAGTTCGTCTGGGCGTGATGCCTACGGCGCGCGGTTCGTCCATGACAACACGGCGGGCGCCTACAAGGACTTTAGACCTGAGAGTGAACTGATGAGAAGCAGGGTGGGTACCGTGGTCCGAACACGTAATCCCTGTTAGGGGACCCTAAATGAAGTTACCCGGGGGTAGATAAAGGTGTCCGGCGACGAAACCGCAGCACAACGGCTCATAGACCTCGACATGCTCCGCGAGCACGCCCTCCGGGCGGCCGAGAGCGCCTATCGGCCGTACTCGGGGCTGGGGGTGGGTGCCGCGGCGATCGCCACCGCTCCGCAGCGAGAAGCGGCCGGCACGGCCTCCTCCGCGGCGCACGGCAGCAGCACGCGGATCGTCACCGGCTGCAACGTGGAGAACGCCTCCTACGGGCTGACGTTGTGCGCGGAGTGCTCACTCGTGTCGGACCTCCACCGGACGGGAGGGGGCCGCCTGCTCGAGGTCATCGTCGTCGCCCATACCGGCGAGCCCCTCGCCCCGTGTGGGCGCTGCCGACAACTCCTCCACGAACACGGTGGCCCCGACCTGATCGTGCACGGCGCGCGCGGACCCGTCCGCCTCGGTGCCCTGCTGCCCGACGCCTTCGGCCCGGAGGATCTGACGTGAGCGGGACGGGCGACGCCGCGCGGCGCCACGATGCGGTCCGGATCATCGAGGCGAAGAGGGACGGGCGGGAGCTCGACGACGACGAGGTCGACTGGATCGTCGACGAGTTCACCCGCGGGACGGTCGTCCCGGAGCAGATGTCCGCGCTCGCGATGGCGATCTACTTCCGCGGGATGAGCGATCGGGAGATCTCCCGGTGGACCACCGCGATGGTGGGCTCGGGCCACCGATTGGACCTGGCCGGCCTGACCCGCGGAGGCCGGGAGGTGCCGACCGTCGACAAACACTCCACGGGCGGGGTGGGTGACGCGATCACTCTGGTCCTCACACCGCTGCTGGCGACCTGGGACGTGGCCGTGCCGCAGTTGTCGGGGCGGGGGCTCGGGCACACCGGCGGCACGCTCGACAAGCTCGAGGCGATCCGCGGCTGGCGCGCGGACCTGAGCGGGGACGAGATGCGGCGCATCCTGTCGGACTCCGGGGCCGTGATCTGCGCGGCCGGGGCCGACCTCGCACCCGCGGACCGCGCCCTGTACGCCCTGCGGGACATCACCGGCACGGTGCCCTCGATCCCGATGATCGCGGCGTCGATCATGAGCAAGAAGATCGCCGAGGGCACCGGTGCGCTGGTCCTCGACGTGAAGTTCGGGTCCGGGGCGTTCATGACCTCACGTACGGATGCCGAGGAGCTCGCCCGCGTCATGGTGGGTATCGGCACCGCCGCCGGAGTACGGACCAGTGCGCTGGTCACGGCCATGCACACCCCGCTCGGGCGGGCCGTGGGCAATGCGGTCGAGGTGGCCGAATGCCTGGAGATCCTCGGCGGCGGGGGACCCGCGGACATGGTCGACCTGACGTGCGCGCTGGCGGAGGAGGCCCTGGCCGCGGTGGGCATCAGCGACGATCCTCGGGCCCGACTGTCGGACGGGCGGGCCATGGATTCCTACCGGGCGATGATCTCCGCCCAGGGCGGCGACCCGGACGCCGAACTCCCGCGGGCCGCGAACGTCGAGCAGGTGCGGGCGCCCGCCGCGGGCCGGATCACCTGGGACGCGCTCGGGGTGGGCCGGGCGTCGTGGCTGGCGGGCGCGGGACGCAGCGCACCGGGCGAGGCCGTCGACCACGCCGCCGGGGTGCTGCTGCACCGGGTCGAGGGCGACGAGGTGCGGGCCGGCGAGGTGATCGCCAGCGTGTACGCGGGCGACGCCGGCCGGATCGCGTCCGCTCTCGGCGAGCTGGGGGCCGCCGTCGACGTCAGCGACCCGGGCTCCGCACCCGCACGCGGCCCCGCGGGTGCGGTCGTGCGACGGCTCCGGGGCTGGTGAGGGGGCCGGATACCCCGGAGGGCGCCGGCTCAGGCCATGTCCGGGGTGGTGACCAGTTGCTCGACGTCATCGACGAGGTCCCGCCACTCGGAGGCCTCGTCGTCGTACGGCGCGGTGGGCTCGAGCAAGGTCGCATCGTCCGGGTTGAGCACGTAGTGCATGTACCGGCGCAGCGAGGATCCGCGGCCGGTCACCGACGCCTCCAGTTCCGCGTCGCCGACGTAGTTCGCCATGTCGGTGATGAGCTCCACCGCCAGGCCGAGCTGGCCCGGGTCGACCATGGACGGCCCGATCTCGATGTCGCGATCCAGCCCGGCGAGTACGTACACGTTGTCGTCGGTGGCCTGGACATCGAGGCTGCCGTCGGTGGCGGCGATCTTGATCTGCTCGTACGTGGCGACCCGGCTCAGCGTGTCGTCGTCGTTGTCCGCCAGATAGCGGCCCAGACCGCGACCGCTGGTGAACACGTACACCTGGTCGCCGTCGCCCAGGAAGACCGGGCGATCGCCCAAATAGCAGCGCAGACTCAGGAACTCCTGGTCGCCGAACACGATCTGGATGGGGTCGATGCCCACCTTCTCCCAGATCGAGCCCTCCGGGTAGCCGGTCCGGGCGGTCTCCTCGGCCTCGGGCTCCTCCTCGGGCAGGGCGGCCTCGGCGGCCTCGAGATCGCGGCGGGCCTTGTCGACCTCGCCCTTGTCCAGAGCCGGGGCGGTGATGACCTCCTGGATCGCATCCAGCACGTCGTCCCAGCCCTTGGCGACGGTCTTGCGGATGGACTTCCACAGCTTGAGGCCCTCACGGCCGTAGAACTCGTCCATGCCGTGGGTGACGGTGGCCAGAATCGGGTTGCCGTTGAAGAACTTGGTGACCGTGACCAGCTCGCAGACCTCGCCGATCGAGCGGGCGATGGCGAAGGACTGGTCGATCTCGTCCACCGACGACTCGGTCGGAGCGTCGCCGAGGAGTTCGAGGACGCCCACCAGGTCGTAGCAGTTCTCGTCGGCGGCGCGGAAGTCCAGCACGTCCGAGTTGGCGAACTGCTCCCACGACGGGTGGTCTTGTAGGTCCTGCTCGGCCCCGCTGCGCACCAGAGCCAGCAGCTCAGCGGTCGAATCGAAGGCGTAGAGATCCTCGTCGAGGCCCAGGAACGCCTCCCAGTCGTCGTTGTCCTCGCGCCAGCTGGGCGCCCAGAGGGTCGTGACGTCTCCCTCCGGGAGACCGAGCTCGATCGGGACGATGTCCTTGGCCATGTCGGCCAGCATATCCAGGCGTGGTCAGCTGGTGCCACGGCCGGCCGGGCCAGTCGCGCTGTCGGCCCGCAGCGCGTCCTGCGCAGCCTGCCTCCGTCCGCCAACGGCGAGCGCCACGGATCCCGACACCAGCTCGGCCCGCCGGGAATTGGCCTGCTCCACGGCCCGGGCGGTGGCCTCGAGGATCGACGCCGACACGGTGTCCGGCCCGTGCCGGCGCAGCCCCGCCGCCAACCGGAGATCCACCACGGTCCCGCCGGAGTCCGCGGTGGCCGTGGCCAGTTGATCCCGGCTGGTGGCGACCACCCGCAAGGTCTCGAGCTGATCGTGGGCGGACTCCCACTCCGACGCGATTCCCCGCAGACGGTCGAGGAAGGCCTCGACGTCCAGCCCGCCGGCGGTCAACGGACCGACTCCAACACCCCGTCGTCGTCGACGCCCTCGGGGGTCCAGTCGCGGCCGTCCCATTCCTCCTCGGCCCGGCGCTCCAACAACTCGCGGGCCTCGCCCGCGGCCGCGGTGAGGGCGCGCAGCACCGCCCGCGCCACCTCCGACGGCGTGCGGTCCAGAAGGCGATCGGGAACGGCGAGGCCGACCGGCACACCATTGGTGCCGACCTCGGCGACGACCCCCGACATCGGGTCGGTGTGACGGCAGGTGTCGGGCGTCATCCGCCGGTCGGACGGTAGAAGCCGTAGAAGGACATGCCGATATTGTCGGTGCGCAGGCCGGAAACCGCTACAGGGTCCCCAGCCTCCACGATCTGGTCGTTGCCGATGTACATCGCCACGTGGCCGTCCCAGACCAGCAGGTCGCCGGGCGCGAGATCCTGCTGCGAGATTTGAACCCCCACCCCTTGCTCCTGCGCGAGGCGGGGGATCTCCACCCCGGCATCGCGGTAGGCCCACTGGGTGAGCCCGCTGCAGTCCAGTCCCTGCCCCGGCGTGGTGCCGCCCCACACGTACGGCACGCCCTGCTGGCTGAGGGCGTTGCGGACCGCGCCCGCGGCCTGCTCATTCGGTGCGGTGGCCGAGGACCCGTCCGGAAGCACCACCTGGACTCCGCTGCCGAGGAAGCCGGACCCCGCGTCGCCAACGCCGGCGGAGCCCGGCGTCGACACACTCCCGGAGTCGGAGCCGCCGGCCGGGGCTCCGACTCCGCCTGCGCCGGCACCTGCCGCGCTGCTGAGGCCGCCCGCGCCGGTGCCGGGCCCGGGTGCGCCCACCTCGGTGGGTGAGCCGCCGACCGCGGTGGTGGCGCCCGGCCCGGATCCCGCGTACGCCGCGGTGGTGGCGTTGATCGCGCCCGCCGCGCTCGTATCCGCGCCGAGCATCCCGGGCATGCGGGGCGTGCCCGGGATCCCGGCGGCGATCGCGTGCATCTCGGCCGTGGGCGCCCTGAGTTCGGTCTGGACCCGCTCCGCGACCTGGATGCCGCGCGCCAGATGCTCGGCGGCCAACGCGAGGAGCGCGGCCTGCCCGGGCGGCGTCACGAGGGTGGGTCCGAGGGCGGCGGCGCGCGCGATGAACTCGTTGACGATCCCGATCACCTCGATCGTCCCGCGCACGACGATCTCGGCGGCCACGGCGGTGACCCGCGCGATCTCCACAGCGGAGTCGGTGAGTGCGCCGATGGTCCGGCCGACCTCCGCGATCGACTGGGCGGCACCCAGTGCGGCGAGGGAGTCCCACGATTCGGACAGCAGCCGCTCGAGTGGCGGCCCCAACTGCTCGGCCACCTCCAGGCCGTCGCTGACCGGCCGCATGACGTTCTGCGCCTCCGCGGGGACGAACTCCTCGGTGGAGAGCAGGTCGAGGACCTGCCTGATGGGGCCGACGTAGGCCAATGCGTCCGCGATCACCGGATCACACCGTCCATTCGGTCAGGCCCCGGCCGGCCGCGCCGATGGCCCGGGCGCCCGCGGTGTCGGTGTCCTCGAACAACCGGGCCGACTCCAGCACCAGATCCCCGGCGGCATCGGTCACCCGGGCGACCCCGGCGAGCACCTCCCGGTGGCGGGAGGTGGCCGCCAGCAGGGCCGACATGAACTCGGCCCCCACCGGCCCCACCACCGGCACCACCGCCGCGAGCGGTAGCGAGTCGACCGCGTCGAGCGCTCCCCCCAGCGTCTCGGCCAGGGTGGTCAGCCCCGTACCCAGCTCACGTAAACCGTCGACATGGACCTCGATCGCCCCGTCTGCCATGGTCGCGCCCCCTTGTCCTGCCTTCTGTCCCGTCACAGGGTTCGACGAGCAGGGGAGACGATCCGGTTCCAGCACCCGCGAAAAACTTCTCGTGTGGAATCCTGACGGGCATGGACATCATCGTCGTGGACCACCCCCTGGTCGGGGATCGCCTCCGTACGCTGCGCGATTCCGGCACCGATACCGCGGGTTTCCGGGC
The DNA here is from genome assembly GCF_053615975.1 of Dietzia sp. NPDC055877. Taxonomy (NCBI): domain Bacteria; kingdom Bacillati; phylum Actinomycetota; class Actinomycetes; order Mycobacteriales; family Dietziaceae; genus Dietzia; species Dietzia sp. NPDC055877. Next base: position 153,240 of record NZ_JBSHCV010000004.1, read on the forward strand.
CGCGATGGACGCTCTGGGAACCATGCTCTGTTACGAGGCCTTCCGTTCGGTGCCGACGGTCGAGATCCCGGTGACCACCCCCGTGATCGAGACGACCGGGGTCGCGGTGGACGGCGTCCCGCTCATCGTGCCGGTGCTGCGGGCCGGGCTCGGTCTGTTGGAGCCGGCGACCCGCCTGCTGCCCGGCGCGCAGGTCGGCTTCATCGGCCTGGCGCGCGATGAGCAGACCCACGAGCCCTTCTCCTACCTGTGCTCGCTGCCTGATGATCTCGCCGGCAGGCACGTGGTGGTGCTCGACCCGATGCTCGCGACCGGCGGCTCACTGGTCACCACCCTGGAGACGCTCACCGCCCGTGGCGCGACGGGCATCACCGTGGTGTGCGTGCTGTGTGCGCCGGAGGGCGTCGAGCTCGTGCGCGACTCCGGGCTCGCGGGCACGCTCGTGACCGCGACGATCGACGAGCGACTCGACGAGGCGGCCTTCATCGTCCCGGGCCTCGGCGACGCCGGCGACCGTCTCTTCGGTCCGCGCTAACGCGCCCGGCCGGCGATGGCGTCCGCGACCCGGTCGGCCAGACCCGCGAGCCGGTGTTCGACCCCGGCTCGGTCCGCCGGGGAGGGCTCCGGCGGTGTCCACGCCTCGACGTAGGTCTTGAGCAGCGGCTCGGTCCCCGAGGGGCGGATCACCGCGCGGGCGCCGTCGATGTCCACACGCAGGCCGGCGGTCCCGTCGAGGGAGTGAACCGCGGGCCGGGCCCCCCTGTTACCCGCGCCGCCGAGCAGCGCCGCGGCCCCGGCCAGCGCGACGGCGGGATCAGCGCCGACCGCCAGCGGCAGAGTCTCGTTGCGCCGGACGTGCACGCCGAACTCCCGCCCCAGCGCGTCGAGACGTTCACCGACAGCGGGCCCGCCGGCCCCGACCATCGCGCACCAGAGCGCGGCGGCGGAGATGCCGTCCTTGTCGGCCACGACCTCCGGCAGCACGCAGTGCCCGATCGCCTCCTCGTACGCGTACCGCAGCGGCCGTCCGGCGCGCACGAGCCACTTGAACCCGGTCAGCGTTTGAACATGCCGACCGCCGCGCGCGGGAACGATCAGCGACGGCAGCCGCGACGACACGATCGTCGATGCCACCACGGGGGTGCTCCGGCCGGCGCCGGCCCCCGGCAGCGGCGCCCGCAGCAGGTGGTCGGCGAGCACGGCGCCGGTCTCGTCGCCGTCGAGCATCCGCCAACGCCCGTCCGGCCCGGCCACACCCACGGCGCACCGGTCGGCGTCGGGGTCGAGCGCGATCGCCACATCGGCCTCGATCTCCGCCGCCAGCGCGAGCAGCCGCTCGGTGGTCTGCGCGCGCTCCGGGTTGGGGGAGTCGACGGTCGGGAAGTCGGGGTCGGGCTCGGCCTGCTCGGCCACCATCACGACGTCCCGCACCCCGATCCCGGCCAGAACGCGCAGGCAGACCTCGCCGCCCACCCCGTGGACGGGCGTCAGCGCGACGCGCGGAGGCCGGGCGGGCGCGGGGATCCGGGCCACGACGGCAGCGACGTAGTCGTCGACCAGCGCCGGGTCGACCCGCACCTCACCGCGACCGGGGTTGACCGCGGTGCCCCCGCGCGGCGCGGTCTCGTCGTCGTTCCATACTGACGCTGCGGGGACGGCGACGCCCTCTCGCGCGGCCGCCACCAGGTGCGCCTCGATGTGGACGTCGATGGGCGGCACGATCTGCGCGCCCCCGCGCCCATAGACCTTGATGCCGTTGTCGCCGGCCGGATTGTGGGACGCGGTCACCATGAGCCCCGCCGCCGCGCCACGCGACCGCACCGCCGCCGCCACGACGGGGGTGGGGACCGGGCCCGGGGGGACGACGACGACGAAGCCGGCCGCCGCCACCACCGCAGCCGCGACCTCGACGAACCGCGCCGACCCGTGGCGCGCGTCCCCGCCGACGACGACCGTCGACCCGGGCGACTCCTGCTCACGCAGGTGGCGGGCGACGGCGGTCGCGACCAGTGCGACCGTACCCTCGTTCATCCGGGCGGGGCCGTCCCCGAGTGGGGCGCGGACGCCCGCCGTACCGAATCGCAGCGGCGCGAGATCGGGGGCGGCGTCGGAGGTCGGGTCGTGGGGACTGGGCACGGTCGGCCTCGTTCAGGCGCGGGCGACGGCCGGCACGAGGGCGCGGAGCGCCGTGGTGAGGCGGGTGGCCCCGGCCGCCCCGGCGGCGAGCACCTCGGTGTGGTCCAGCGGCTGCCCGGTGACACCGGCGGCGAGGTTGGTGACCAGGGACATCGCGACCACGTCCAGGCCCAGTCCGCGGGCGGCGATGGTCTCGGGCACGGTCGACATCCCCACCAGGTCCGCGCCGAGCACACGCAGCATGCCGATCTCGGCGGGGGACTCGTACTGGGGGCCGGGCATCGCGGCGTACACGCCCTCGCCCGGGCGGGAGTCGGTGACCCCGGCGGCGGCATCGGAGGCGGCGATGGCGTCGGCGGCCGCCTCGCGCAGAGTCGGGCGGTAGGCGTCCACCAAATCGACGAACAGGGGGCCGGTCAGCGGGGAGCGGCCGGTGAGGTTGAGGTGGTCGCGGATGAGGACCAGGTCGCCCACGGTCAGGCCGTCGCGCAGGCCGCCGGCGGCGTTGGTGAGCACCAGCACGCGGGAGCCGGTGGCGGCGGCGACGTGGGAGGGGTGGACGACCGGCTCGGTGCCGTGACCCTCGTACAGGTGTGTGCGGCCTGCGATCGACAGGAGGGTGACGCCGTCCACCAGGCAGCTGGTGACGGTCCCGCGGTGACCGACGGCCGACGGCGCGACGAACCCCGGCAGCTCCGACACCGGGATCGTCACCGCGGTGCCCGGGTCGGCGAGTCCGGTCACGACCTCCGACCAGCCCGAGCCCAGTACCAGCGTGACCTCGTGCGAAGGGCGGCCGGTGGCGCGGGCGATGGCGTCGGCGGCCGCGGCGGCGTCGGCGGTCGGGGTCAGGAGCGGGGCCACCTCAGGCGCCGGGGCCGACGTTGCGGGACTCGCGGGTGCGCAGCTCGCGCACGTACTGTTCGGGCGCGCCCGCGCACTCGGCGGCGTCGGCCAGCAGGCCGAGGTAGCGCGCCGACGGCAGCCCGCCCTCGAACGCGTCCATCACGTACAGCCACGCGAGGACCGTGTCCTCGGCGGCCGTCGCGGCACCGGGCCCGTCCGCCGGGCCGGAGTCGACGGCGAACTCCGACTCCTGGGCGCCCACAGGGGGGCCGTCCGGGACGGTCGGCTGGCGCGTGATGCGCACGCGGATCTTCCGGGCGGGCATTTGGTCGGTGCCCTCCCAACGGTCGAGGGAGAGCGCGTCCTCCTCGGGGACGTCGTAGAGCACGACGAACACCCGCGAGTCACGGTCCTGCACCAGGGTCGCCACCGCGCCCTCCCAGGTGGGGTCGTCGCCGGCGAAGGTGAGTCGCCAGCCCTCGAGCCACCCCGACCCGGCGAAAGGGGAGTGCGGCGCGCGGGTGGTCATCTGATCGGGATGCATGTTGGTCCCGTACGCGGCATAGAGAGGCACGCCACCGACTCTAGTCCGTTCGGCAAGCCCGGTCGGTGCACACTCGGGCCCGGCGCGGGTGGATCGGGTGGCGGATCGGGTGGGTCCGCCACCCTCGTCCGCCCGTCTGACGCGGGCCGGTCGACTACCGTGTACGGCGGACGCGACGAGTTCTGCCACCGCGGAACCGGCGCCCGGCCCTGACACCCCGTGAGCCGTGGAGGAATCTTCAGTGACGCAACGCATCATCATCATCGGCGGCGGACCCGCCGGATACGAGGCGGCGCTGGTCGCCGCCCAGTACGGTGCGGATGTCACGATCGTCGACGCGGACGGCATCGGCGGCAACTGCGTCCTCTACGACTGCGTCCCCTCCAAGACCTTCATCGCCACCACGGGCGTGCGCACCGACATGCGCCGCGCGGAGGAGATGGGCGTCCAGGCGCACTTCGACCCCACCGCGTACCGGCTCGGCCAGGTCAACGGCCGCGTCAAGTCGCTCGCGCGGGCCCAGTCCGCGGACATCCGCACGCAGCTCCAGCGCGAGGGCGTCCGCCTGCTGTCGGGCTGGGCGAAGGTCCACGACTCCCAGCCGGGCATGGCCTCGCACCAGGTCGCCGTGACCTTCGAGAACGGCCAGCAGAAGATCCTCGACGCCGACGTGGTGCTCATGGCCACCGGCTCCAGCCCCCGCGTTCTCTCCGGTGCGGAGCCCGACGGCGAGCGGATCCTCAACTGGCGTCAGCTGTACGACCTCACCGAGCTGCCCTCGCACCTGGTGGTCATCGGTTCCGGTGTGACCGGTGCCGAGTTCGTCTCCGCGTTCACCGAGATGGGCGTCAAGGTCACCATGGTCTCCAGCCGGGACCGCGTACTGCCGCACGAGGACGCCGACGCCGCGCTGGTGCTGGAGGAGGCGCTCAGCGAGCGCGGTGTCTCTCTGGTCAAGCACGCCCGCGCCGACGCCGTGGAACATCACGAGGATGGCATCATCGTCCGCCTCGGTGACGGCCGCACGGTCAAGGGCTCCCACGCCCTCATCTGCGTCGGCTCGGTTCCCAACACCGACGGGCTCGGCCTGCAGAACGCCGGCGTCGAGCTGCAGCGCAGCGGCCATATCAAGGTCGACCGCGTCTCCCGCACCACCGCGCCCGGCATCTACGCCGCCGGCGACTGCACGGACCTGTTCCCGCTCGCCTCCGTGGCGGCCATGCAGGGCCGCATCGCCATGTATCACGCGCTCGGCGAGGGCGTCAGCCCGATCCGCCTGCGCACCGTCGCCTCCGCGGTGTTCACCCGCCCGGAGATCGCCACCGTCGGCATCTCGCACACGCAGATCGAGAGCGGTGAGGTCCCCGCCCGCGTCGAGGTCATGCCGCTGTCCGGAAACCCGCGTGCCAAGATGCGCAGTCTGCGCCGCGGCTTCGTCAAGCTATTCTGCCGCCCCGCCTCGGGCGTGGTGATCGGCGGCGTCGTGGTGGCGCCCACCGCCTCCGAGCTCATCCTGCCGATCTCGGTCGCGGTACGGAACCAGCTCACCGTGGCCGACCTCGCCGGCTCCTTCTCCGTCTACCCGTCGATGACCGGGACCATCACCGAGGCCGCCCGCCAGCTCATCCGCCACGACGATCTGGACTGATCCGACTCGGTGGGCCGCCCGGCCCGACCCGCGTGACACTGCCCTGAGTGGGTTGCGCGCCCGGAATGCACCTTTTCAACCCACGTGTGCGCCCTGTTTGCCGCAAACAGGGCGCACACGTCGGTCTGCATGCAGCACACAGGGCGCGCAACCCGGCGGCGGGTAGCGGTGGCGGGAAAACGGTGGCGGGTAGGGGTGGTGGGCGGGCCAGGATGCGGGAGGGTCAGCCCTCGGCGTCGGCCCAGCCCAGCGTCCGCTCGACCGCATCGCGCCAGCGGGCCATCAGTCGCTCCCGCTCCTCCTCGGGCATCTCCGGCGACCAGCGGTGGTCCTCCCGCCACAGCTCACGCAGCCGGTCGATCGAGTCCCAGGTGCCCACGGCCAGGCCGGCCGCGAACGCCGCGCCCAGGGCCGTGGTCTCGGTGACCTCGGGGCGCACCACGTCCACGCCCAGCAGGTCGGCCTGGAACTGCATGAGGTACCCGTTGCCGACCATCCCGCCGTCCACCCGCAGCGAGCCGGCGGCCTCGCCCGCGTCCGCGCACATGGCGTCGACCATCTCGCGGGTCTGGAACGCCGTCGCCTCCAGCGCCGCACGCGCCATGTGGGCCTTCGTGTGGAAGCGCGTCAGACCCACCAGCGCGCCCCGGGCGTCCGGACGCCAGTGCGGGGCCAGCAGACCCGAGAAGGCGGGGACCAGATAGCAGTCACCGTTGTCCTCCAGTGACATGGCGAGCCCTTCCGTCTCGGCCGCGGTCGAGATGATCCCGAGGTTGTCGCGCAGCCACTGGACCAACGATCCGGCCATCGCGACCGAGCCCTCCAGCGCGTAGACCGGGTCGGCGTCACCGAGCTGGTAGGCCACGGTGGTGAGCAGCCCGTTGTCGCTGGCCTGGGGCGTCGTGCCGGTGTTCAGCAACAGGAACGCGCCGGTCCCGTACGTGTTCTTGGTGTCGCCGGGCTCGAAGCAGGTCTGACCGAACAGCGCCGCCTGCTGATCGCCGAGGATCCCCGAGATGGGCGTCCCGCCGAACATCCGGCGTTTGGTGACGCGCCCCAGCACACCGGACGAGGGCACGATCTCCGGGAGCATCGCCAGGGGAATGCCGATCTCGCGGCAGATCTCCTCGCTCCACTGCATGGTCCCCAGGTCCATGAGCAGAGTACGGGACGCGTTGGTGACATCCGTGACGTGCAGGGCGGCCTCGCCGTCGTCGTCACCACGCCGCCCACCCGTGAGGTTCCACACCACCCACGAATCCATGGTGCCCGCCAGCAGTTCCCCCGCCTCGGCCCGCTCCGTCCCGCGCTCGCCCCGCTCGTCCAGGTGGTCCAGGATCCAGCGGATCTTGGGGCCCGCGAAGTAGGTCGACAGCGGCAACCCGGTCGTCTCCCGGAAACGATCGGCGCCCGCCGGATGACCCTCGGCCAGGCGCGCGCAGATCCCCGACGTGCGCGTGTCCTGCCACACGATCGCGTTGTACACCGGCTTCCCGGTGGCCTTATCCCACACCACCACGGTCTCGCGCTGGTTGGTGATACCGATCGCCCGCACCGACGCCGGCTCGAGATCGGCGTCCCCGGCCACGTGCCCCATCGCGGTCCGCACGTTGGACCAGATCTCCATGGGGTCGTGCTCGACCCAGCCCGCGCGCGGCAGGATCTGCGAGTGCTCGATCTGCGCGGTGGCGGTGGCGACAGGCAGGCCCTTCTCGTCGAACAGGATCGCCCGCGTCGAGGTGGTGCCCTGGTCGATGGCCAGAATGTAGGTGTTGCGACTCACATCCCTGAGACTACGTCCGCGCGGGCGTAGAGTCGGCCTCGACCGGCCGGAACACCTCACCCCGGCCGTGGAGGGAGACCCCATGCCCACGATCAGGTCCCGGTCCGTCCTCGGCCCCGAACGCCGAGCCGAGGCGTGGCGCAGGCTTTCCGAGGAGACGTTCGACGTGGTGATAGTCGGCGGCGGCGTCGTGGGAACCGGCAGCGCCGTGGACGCGGCCACGCGCGGACTGAACGTCGCGATGGTCGAGGCCCGGGACTTCGCCGCGGGGACCTCCTCGCGCAGCTCCAAGATGTTCCACGGCGGCCTGCGCTACCTCGAGCAGCTCGACTTCGGACTCGTCGCGGAGGCACTGCACGAGCGCGAACTCAGCATGACCCGACTCGCCCCGCACCTGGTCACCCCACTGAAGTTCCTGTTCCCGCTGACCCGCCGCTTCTGGGAACGCCCCTACATGGCCGCCGGCTTCGTCCTCTACGACGTCATGGGCGGCGCCAAGAGCGTGCCCCCGCAGAAGCACTACAGCCGCGCCGGCGCGCACCGCATCGCCCCCGGCCTGCGCGAGGACGTGGTGGTCGGCGGTATCCGCTACTGGGACACCCTCGTAGACGACGCCCGGCACACCCTCACCCTGGCCCGTACCGCCGCGCGGCACGGGGCGGTCGTGTCCAACTCGACCCAGGTGATCGGATACCTGCGCGATGGCGAGCGGGTCACCGGGGTGCGGGTCAGGGATGCCGAGACGGGCGCGGAGACCGACGTGCGCGCCGGGGTCGTGCTCAACGCCGCCGGCGTGTGGACCGACCAGCTGCAGCGCATGCTCGGGGAGGAGGGCGGCTTCACCGTCCGCGCGTCCAAGGGTGTGCACATCGTCGTGGACCGCGACAAGGTCGACTCGGAGGCCGCGCTGATCCTGCGCACCGAGAAGTCCGTGCTGTTCATCATCCCGTGGGGCGAGTACTGGATCATCGGCACCACGGACACCGACTGGCAACTCGACCTCGCACACCCGGCGGCCACGAGCGCGGACATCGAGTACATCCTCGGCCACGTCAACTCCGTGCTCACCGAACCGATCACCCGCGAGGACGTGCGCGGCGTGTACGCGGGGCTGCGGCCGCTGTTGTCCGGCGGCGCCGACTCCACCGCCAAGCTGTCCCGGGAGCACGCGGTCATGACGGTCGCCCCGGGCGCCGTGGTGGTGGCCGGCGGCAAGTACACCACCTATCGGGTGATGGCCGCCGACGCCGTGGACGCCGCGGTGGCCGAGATGGGGGAGCGGGCCGAGGAGGTGCCGTCGTCGACGACCGAGCGGATCCCGCTCATGGGCGCCGACGGCTACCCGGCGATGGTCAACCGCGCGGACCGGATCGCGGACGACTACGAGATCCGTGAGGAACAGGTCGAGCACCTGCTGGGCCGGTACGGGACCCTCACCGAGGAGGTGCTGGAGATGGCCGCCGACCGTCCCGAGCTCCTCGAGCCGCTCGCCGGGGCGGAGCGGTATCTGCGCGTCGAGGTGGTCTACGCGGCGGCCGCGGAGGCGGCGCTGCATCTGGAGGACGTCCTGGTGCGGCGCACCCGCATCTCCATGGAGTACCAGCACGGCGGTGTCGCCTGCGCGCGCGAGGCCGCCGAACTCATGGCCGGGGTCCTCGGCTGGGATGCCGGCCGGGTCGAGCGTGAGGTGGGCCTGTTCGAACAGCGGATCGCCGCGGAGGAGGCGAGCCAGGTCACCGAGTCCGACGACGAGGCCGACCGATTTCTGCGCAACGTGCCCGAGGTCCGCGAGTTCCTCACGGACACCTCGTTCGATCCGGCGGTCGCGGAGCCGGTGGTGGCCGGGTCGGTGGCCGCCGACTGACAGCCACGCGGTCGATACTGCTGCGCTGCGGCAAGCGCCTGAAATACGAGAATCCGCTACTCGCGCGCGGGTAGCGGATTCTCGTGGGCGCCGGGTCAGGCGGGGGCGACGACGCCGGCCGGCAGGGCCGGCGCCGTCAGCGGATCACTTGATCTCGCAGAGCACCGTGCCCTGGGTCACGGCGGCGCCGGCTTCGACGGACAGGTCGGTGATGACACCGTCCTTGTGCGCGGTGACCGGGTTCTCCATCTTCATCGCCTCGAGCACGGCGACCATCTCGCCGGCCTTGACCTCCTGGCCCTCCTCGACGGCCACCTTGACGACGGTGCCCTGCATGGGAGCCGACACGGCGTCACCGGACGCGGCGGCACCGGCAGCGCCGCCACGGGTGCGGGACTTGGCCTTGCGGCGGACCGTGCCACCGTTGTGCGAGCCACCGAAGGCGAGGTCACCGGGCAGTGAGACCTCGACGCGACGGCCGTCCACCTCGACGACGACCTTCTTGCGCTCCACGGGCTCGTCCTCGTCAGCCGGGGCACCGGTCGGCGTCCACGGCTCGATCGGGTTGTCCCACTCCTCTTCGATCCACTTGGTGTAGACGTCGAAGCTCTTGCCGTCACCGACGAACGCCGGGTTGGCGACGATATGGGCGTGGAACGGCACGACCGTGGCCATGCCCTCGATCTTGTACTCGGCCAGGGCGCGGGCCGAGCGGGCGAGCGCCTGGTCGCGGTCCTCGCCCCACACGATCAGCTTGGCGAGCATGGAGTCGAACTGGCCACCGATGGTGTCACCCTGCTCGACGCCGGAGTCCATGCGGACGCCCGGTCCGGCTGGCTCCTCGTAGGTGGTGATGGTGCCGGGGGCGGGCAGGAAGCCACGGCCGGCGTCCTCACCGTTGATCCGGAACTCGAACGCGTGACCGCGGGGCTTCGGGTCCTCGGTGAACTCGAGCACCTCGCCCTCGGCGATCTTGAACTGCTGCAGCACCAGGTCGATGCCGGCGGTCTCCTCGGTGATGGGGTGCTCCACCTGGAGGCGGGTGTTGACCTCGAGGAACGAGATGGTGTCGCCCTGGACCATGTACTCGACGGTGCCGGCGCCGTAGTAGCCGGCCTCCTTGCAGATGCGCTTGGCGGACTCGTGGATCCGGCTGCGCTGGTCGTCGGTGAGGAACGGCGCGGGGGCCTCCTCGACGAGCTTCTGGAACCGGCGCTGCAGGGTGCAGTCGCGGGTACCGGCCACGACGACGTTGCCGTGCTGGTCGGCGAGGACCTGGGCCTCGACGTGGCGGGCCTTGTCGAGGTACTGCTCGACGAAGCACTCGCCGCGGCCGAAGGCGGCGACGGCCTCACGGGTGGCCGACTCGAAGAGCTCGGCGACCTCCTCCATCTTGTGCGCGACCTTCATGCCGCGACCGCCGCCACCGAAGGCGGCCTTGATGGCGATGGGCAGACCGTACTGCTCGGCGAACTTGACGACCTCGTCGGCACCTGCGACGGGGTCCTTGGTGCCGGCGGCCATGGGAGCCTCGGCGCGCTCGGCGATGTGGCGCGCGGTGACCTTGTCACCGAGGTCGCGGATGGCGTGCGGCGGCGGGCCGATCCAGATCAGACCGGCGTCGATGACGGCCTGCGCGAAGTCGGCGTTCTCGGAGAGGAAGCCGTAGCCGGGGTGGATCGCGTCGGCGCCGGACTTGGCCGCGGCGTCGAGGATCTTGTCGAACACGAGGTACGACTCGGCGGACGTGGTGCCGCCGAGCGCGAATGCCTCATCCGCCAGCTTGACGAACAGTGCGTCGGCGTCGGGCTCGGCGTATACGGCCACGCTGGCCAGACCGGCGTCCTTCGCCGCACGGATCACACGGACGGCGATCTCGCCGCGGTTGGCGACGAGGACCTTCGTGATATGAGAGCTGGCATGACTGGGCACTCAGGGCCTCCTGGTGATGGACGTCTGAAACGACGGTGTCCCCGATGGGCCCACCGATATTCCTTCGCAGTCTAATGAGAGGCCTCCCTCATGTGTGGTGTTGGGGGTCACCGGGTGCGATGGCGGGGGAGGGGCCGTGAATCCGCTATCGCCCTGACCTGCGGCGCGGCCGATGCGGCGTCGATCTCACGGCCGCAACTCGGGCCGCCAGAGGCTGTGCGCGTGCATCCCGGCGTCCTCGAGGAGCCGCCGCAGCAGCGGGAGGCTGAGCCCGATGACGCTCGACGGGTCGCCGTCGATGCGGTCGATGAACCAGCCACCGAGCGACTCGATCGTGAACGCCCCCGCGCACTCGAGAGGTTCGCCCGTGCGGAGGTAAACGTCGAGGTCCGCGTCGGAGGGTGCGCCGAAATGGACCGTGGTGTCCGAGGTGTCCGCGCCGGTGTAGGTGACGACGACAACGCCGTCGTCGTCGTCACCTACACCGGGAGCAGCCCCGCCGCCGAGGTCGGCGACCAGCATCGCGTGTCCGGTGAGCAGCACCCCGTGCCGGCCGCGCATCCGGCGCCACCTCTCCATAGCGCGTTCGTAGGTGTGCGGCTTTCCCTCGAGCTGGCCGTCGACCAACAGCATCGAATCGCAACCCACCACGACCAGTGAGGTGGCCCCGGCGGCGCGGGCCTCGGCGGCGAGCGCCGCGCCCTCGCGGTCCATGACGTCCTTCGCCTTGGCCCGGGCCAACTCCTCCACCACGCGGACGTGCGGCGTGCCCGGGGGGAGGGAGGCCTGGAGGGCGTCCTCGTCGACGCGGGAGGGCCGGACGACCGGATCCACCCCGGCCTGCTCGAGGATCCGCAGGCGGGACGGGGAGGCGGAGGCCAGGACGAAGGAGATCATGGGCTCAGCGTAGCGAGCCGCTCACTCACGCGGCAGGAGCATCGTGACGGTCAGCGTGGTGGGTTCGAGGGCCCGCACCCGGTGACGCAGCTTGGGCGTGAGGTGCAGGATCTCGCCCGGCTGCAGCCGGATCGTGCGATCGGGGAGTCCGAAGTCCACCCGGCCCCGCAGGATCTGGATGAGCACCGGGTGGAACGCCGCGTGGTCAGGCAGTTCCTGGCCCTCACCGAACTCGAACGCGACGATCTTGGTGGTCTCGTCCCGGTGGACGATCGAGGCCCCGGGACGTTCGGCCGCGGGGTCGGCCCGGCCGATCACGTCCGTGTGGTGCGTCGCGGTGCCCTCGTCCGTTCCCGCGCGGCGACCGTGCTCGCGATCCTCGCGGCCGGGGTCGCGGGGGGCCGCGACGCTGTCGGCCGTGCCGGGTGCCGGGGCGGCGTCTTCCGTGGTCATGTCAGGTCCTCCTCGGGGCCGGATATGTGCCAGCCTACTGCCGAGTGGGGGCCCGGAAACGGCGTCGGCCCCGGCCTACCTTGTGGGGGAGGCCGGGGCCGCGGCGTGGACCGGTGGGTCCTATCTCACCGTCTGACCGTCAGTACTGCCGGCGGTTGAGGAATGAGCTCGGGTTGTAGCCGAACGGTGGCCGGAGACGGTCCTCGTAGGAGCCCCAGTCGTTCTTGATCCCGTTGTCGCTCTCGCCCGCGTGCGCGGCGTTGCCCTCGGCGGTCGCGAAGACCGCCGCGAGGATGCCCACCTCGACCGCGGACGGGTTGCCACCGACGACCTCGAAGAACGGCTTCTCCTGTTTGGCGGCGTCGCCCGTGTCGGCCGTGCTCTGCTCGCCGGTCACAGCGGGATGTTCCCGTGCTTCTTGGCGGGCACCTCGACGACCTTGCGGTCGAGCAGGCGCAGCGCCTGGGCCACCTGGAGGCGGGTGTGCGACGGCGGGATGACCGCGTCGACGTACCCGCGCTCGGCGGCGACGTACGGGTTGACGAGGGTGTCCTCGTACTCGGCCTGCAGCTTCAGGCGCAGTGCGTCGACGTCCTCACCGTTCGCCGCGGCCTCCTTGAGCTGCGGGCGGTAGACGAAGCCGACGGCGCCGGAGGCGCCCATGACGGCGATCTCGGCGGTGGGCCAGGCCAGGTTGATGTCCGCGCCCATGTGCTTGGAGCCCATGACGTCGTACGCGCCGCCGTAGGCCTTACGGGTGATGACGGTGACCTTGCCGACCGTCGCCTCGCCGTAGGCGTAGAGCAGCTTGGCGCCGCGACGGATGATGCCGTCGAACTCCTGGCCGGTGCCGGGAAGGAAGCCCGGGACGTCGACCAGGGTGAGGATCGGGACGTTGAAGGCGTCGCAGGTGCGGACGAAGCGCGCGGCCTTCTCGGAGGCCTTGATGTCGAGGCAGCCCGCGAACTGGGTGGGCTGATTGGCGACGATGCCGACGCTGCGGCCCTCGACGCGACCGAAGCCGACGATGACGTTCATCGCGTACTGGCCCTGGACCTCGAGGAACTCGGCGTCGTCCACGATGTGGCCGATGACCTCGTGCATGTCGTACGGGCTGTTCGACGAGTCCGGGATGATCGTGTCGAGCTCGAGGTCCTCGGGGGTGAGGTTGTCCTCGATCGCGCCCTCGGCGACCGGGAACGGGAAGCGCGGCGCCTCGGCCCGGTTGTTGCTCGGCAGGTACGAGAGCAGGTCCTTGACGTAGTCGAGGGCGTCCTGCTCGTCGGCGGCGGTGTAGTGGGACACGCCGGACTTGGTCATGTGCGTGTTGGCACCGCCGAGCTCCTCCTGCGTGACCTCCTCGCCGGTGACCGTCTTGATGACATCCGGGCCCGTGACGAACATCTGCGAGGTCTTGTCGACCATCACGGTGAAGTCGGTGAGGGCGGGGGAGTAGACGTGGCCGCCGGCGGACGGGCCCATGATCAGGGAGATCTGCGGGATGACGCCGGAGGACAGGACGTTGCGGTGGAAGATCTCGCCGTACAGGCCGAGCGAGACGACGCCCTCCTGGATACGGGCGCCGGCACCGTGGTTGATGCCGATCATCGGGCGGCCGGTCTTGAGCGCCAGGTCCATGACCTTGACGATCTTCTCGCCGTAGACCTCGCCGAGCGAGCCGCCGAAGACGGTGGCGTCCTGCGAGAAGATGCACACGGCGCGACCGTCGATGGTGCCGTAGCCGGTGATCACGCCGTCGCCCAGTGGGCGGCGCTCGGCCAGGCCGAAGGTGGTGGCGCGGTGACGGGCCAGCGCGTCGATCTCCACGAAGGAGCCCGGGTCGAGGAGATTCTCGATCCGCTCGCGGGCCGTCAGCAGGCCCTTGTCGTGGGTCCTGTCGATCGCGGCCTGTCCCATCGGGGCGCGGGCCTCGTCGAGGCGGCGCCGCAACTCGGACAGCTTCCCGGCGGTGGTGTGGATGTCGGGGGTCGCGGCGTCCGTGGGGACGTCGGCGCTCACGTCCGGTTCTGAGGCAGTCGTCATGTTGCAAGACTCTAACGAGTCATTCCCGTCCGTGGCGACGTGACCCGGCCTACATCCCCCGACAGGCGACCCCGCCGCCCTCCTGAGGGCGCCATTTCAGCCCCGGCGAGGAGCGTCTGACCGGGCACGGGGCGCGCGCGGGCGCGGGATGTCGTAGCGGCGACCTACATTGGAAGACGTGCATGCCGACCCCACAACCGTCACCCCGCCCAGGCTGGACGCCGCCGCGCTCCGCCACGCCCTGGTGGAGGTCGCCGGTGCGCCGTACACCTCTCTCGAGGTGGTGGACGAGATCGGTTCCACCAACGCCGAGCTGCTTGCGCGTGCGGCGGACGGGGCCCCGGACCGGAGTGTGCTGTTGGCCGAATACCAGGCCTCGGGCCGCGGTCGACTCGGTCGCGAGTGGACGGCCCCGCCCCGGACCCAGGTCGCCGTGAGCATCCTGCTGCGGCCCGGTGCCGTCACGCCCACGCTCTTCGGATGGCTGCCGTTGGTCACCGGCCTGGCCGTCCGGGACGGGCTGCGCGAGGCCGCCGGGGTGGACGCCACGCTCAAGTGGCCCAACGACGTCCTGATCGAGGGGCGCAAGCTGTCCGGCATCCTCGCGGAGATGACCACCGTGCCCGCGGCCGGGGATTTCCGGGTGCGGCTGCCCGCGGTCGTGGTGGGCGTCGGAATCAACATCTCGCTCACGCAGGACCAGCTCCCGGTCCCGCACGCCACCTCACTCACGCTCGCCGGGGGCTCGGCGGACCGGGACGCGATCGCCCGCGCCGTGCTGGAGGCGCTCGCGCTGCGTCACCAGCAGTGGCGTGAGTGCGAACGGGGCAGCGGTTCGACCATCTCGGACGAGCTCATGTCGACCTACACGGAGGCCTGCTCGACCATCGGGGCCGAGGTCCGCGTCGAGCTGCCAGGGGACATCGTCAGGACCGGACGGGCGGTGAGGGTGGACCGGGAGGGCCGGCTCGTCGTCGTCCCACACGAGGGCGGGACCTCCGGCGAGGAGTTCGCCGTCGCGGCCGGGGACGTCACCCACGTCCGCGGCACCGGCGGTCGGTGGGGCGGCTGACCCGTGGGGTTCGTCCGAACGGTCGTCGCGCCGGGGGAGGCGCTGATCGTCCACACCCACCCCCACTGGCGGCAGCTCATCCGACCCGCGCTGGTCGCCGTCGTCGCCGCCGGGCTGGCCGGGATCGCCGGCGGGTTCATCGAAGTGCAGATGCCGGACCCGTCCGACCGCAGCGTCACCTGGGCCATGGTCGCGGTGATGTACCTGCTCGTCGTGCTGCGACTGGCGCTGTGGCCGGCGGTCCGCTGGGCGCGCACAGACCTGATCGTCACCGACGAACGAGTGCTCTACCGGCCGGCCGGCTCGTCGCGAAAGTGCGTCGACGTGCCCCTGCGGCGCATCAGCGCGGTCCGGTTCCGGCACACCCTCAGCGACCGCGCGATGGGCACCGGCTGTCTGATCCTCGAGCTCGGACACCTGCCGCCGGTGGAGATCGAGGACGTTCCCGAGGTGGCCCGGGTCCACGCCGCCGTGTACGACGAACTCCTCCGGCTCCCGCCCCCGCCGCCGCCCACTCCGCTCGCCCCGGAGCCCCGGTTTCGCTGGGGGCTCCCGGGGCGTAGGTGAGGGCCCTACTCCACGTGAGACGATGAACGGCGTGAACGACGACTCGCGCATCCGCCGCAATCCGCTCGGTACCCCAGTCGTGGCGATGATCGGCGGCGGGCAGCTGGCCCGCATGACCCATCAGTCCGCCGTGGCCCTCGGCCAGACCCTGCGCGTCCTCGCCGCGGACCCGCTGGATCCGGCCGCCCAGGTCACCCCCGACGTGGTGATCGGCGCCCACGACGACCCGGACGCGGTGCGCACCGCGGCCGAGGGCGCCGACGTGATGACCTTCGACCACGAGCACGTCCCACCGCAGATCCTGCTCGCGCTCGAGGCGGACGGCATCGCCGTTCGGCCCCGCGCCTCCGCGCTCATCCACGCGCAGGACAAGCTCGTGATGCGTAACGCGCTCGCGGAGATCGGCGCGCCCGTGCCCGCCTTCGCCGGTATCGACTCCCTCGACGACGTGCGGCGGTTCCACGGCGAGCAGGAAGGGCGGATCGTCCTCAAGGCGGCGCGCGGCGGATATGACGGTCGCGGGGTGTGGATGCCCGACTCACTCGAGGAAGCCGAGCGCATCGCCGCCGAGCAACTCGAGGCCGGCGTGCCGATGATGGCGGAAGCCCGCGTGCCGTGGACCCGCGAGCTGTCCGCGATGGTGGCGCGCTCGCCGTTCGGGCAGGGCGCCGTGTGGCCGGTCGTGGAGACCGTGCAGCGGGACGGCATCTGCGCTGTGGTCGTCGCGCCGGCCCCCGGGCTACCCGACGACCTGCGCTCCGCGGTGCAGGCCACCGCGCTGCGCCTGGCCGAGCACCTCGACGTGACCGGGGTGATGGCGGTCGAGTTGTTCGAGGTCGTCGGGTCCGACGGTCGACCGGGCGTGCTGATCAACGAGCTGGCCATGCGTCCGCACAATTCCGGGCACTGGACCATGGACGGCGCCACGACCAGCCAGTTCGAGCAGCACCTGCGGGCCGTCCTCGACTACCCGCTCGGCTCCACCGTCCCCACCGCGCCCGTCACGGTGATGGCCAACGTGCTCGGCGCCGCCGAGACGCCCGAGATGAGCATGGACGAGCGCGTCCACCATCTCGGAGCCCGGTTCCCGCACGCCAAGGTGCACCTCTACGGCAAGTCCGAGCGACCCGGCCGCAAGATCGGCCACGTCAACGTCCTGGGCGATCCGGGGGTCGACCCGGACGACGCGGATCAGGTCGCGGCCGTGCGCTCGGTGGCCGAGCTCGCCGCGCACTGGCTCTCCCACGGGCGTTGGGCCGACGGCTGGGACCCCCACACGGGGGCGCCGGTCGCGGACTTCGAACGCTGATCCTGCACGCGCTCAGCGGAACACCACGGTGACACCACCTCGACGAAAGGCGACGACATGACCGCGCGACAGAGCGGGCCGCAGGTCGGTCTGATCATGGGCAGCGACTCCGACTGGCCCACCATGGAGGCCGCTGCCGAGGCGCTGGCCGAGTTCGGGATCCCCTTCGAGGTGGGGGTCGTCTCCGCCCATCGCACCCCGCAGAAGATGCTCGACTACGCGCAGTCGGCCGCCGGCCGCGGCATCAGGGTGATCATCGCCGGCGCCGGGGGAGCAGCGCACCTGCCGGGCATGGTGGCCTCGGCCACGCCGCTGCCGGTCATCGGCGTCCCGGTCCCGCTGAAGTACCTCGACGGCATGGACTCGCTGCTGTCGATCGTGCAGATGCCGGCGGGCGTGCCGGTCGCGACGGTGTCGATCGGCGGGGCGCGTAACGCGGGTCTGCTGGCCGTGCGCATCCTCGGGGCCTCCGACCCCGCTCTGCTCGGGCGCATGGAGGCCTTCCAGGCCGACCTCGAGGCGATGGTCGAGCGCAAGGACCAGGCGCTGCGCGACCGGCTCCTGGGCTGACGCCCACTCTCGGTTCCGCGATGCGGAACAAGCTGGCTTTCTCCGGCGGAAACTACAGTTAACCGCTGGTAACGTGGGCGCCTGGGTGCAGCCTGGGATCCCCGGGTCGCCATCGGTGCCGGCGAACGACGGACACCTCGGACGGCTCGGCTCGACGCCCGCTGCGCGACCAGCACCGACGATTCCCTCATGGAGGCCCGCACATGTCCGGCAACCCCGATTTCGACCTGTACCGCCCGGCGGAGGAGCACGAGGAGCTCCGGGCAGCGATCCGCGCTCTGGCAGAGAAGGAGATCGAGCCCCACGCCGCGGACGTCGACGAGCAGGAGCGGTTCCCCCAGGAGGCGCTCGACGCACTCAACGCCTCGGGCTTCAACGCCGTCCACGTTCCGGAGGAGTACGACGGCCAGGGCGCCGATTCCGTGGCCGCCTGCATCGTGATCGAGGAGGTCGCGCGTGTCTGTGGTTCGTCCTCGCTCATCCCGGCGGTCAACAAGCTCGGCACCATGGGTCTGATCCTGGCCGGCGACGACGCCCTCAAGAAGCAGGTCCTGCCCGAGATCGCCGGCGGCAAGATGGCCTCGTACGCGCTGTCGGAGCGTGAGGCCGGATCGGACGCCGCCGCCATGCGCACCCGCGCGAAGGCCGACGGCGACGACTGGGTCCTCAACGGCTCCAAGGCGTGGATCACCAACGGCGGCAAGTCGACCTGGTACACGGTCATGGCCGTGACGGACCCGGAGAAGGGCGCCAGCGGGATCTCGGCGTTCATGGTCAACGCGGCCGACGAGGGCTTCGGTGTCTCCAAGACCGAGAAGAAGCTCGGCATCAAGGGTTCGCCCACCGCCGAGCTGTACTTCGAGAACGTCCGGATCCCCGGTGACCGCATCATCGGTGAGCCGGGCTCCGGGTTCAAGACCGCCCTGCAGACGCTCGATCACACGCGCCCCACCATCGGTGCGCAGGCCGTCGGCATCGCCCAGGGCGCGCTGGATGCGGCGATCGCCTACACACAGGAGCGTAAGCAGTTCGGTCGCGCGATCTCGGACTTCCAGAACACCCAGTTCATGCTGGCCGACATGGCGATGAAGGTCGAGGCCGCCCGCCTGATGGTCTACACCGCGGCCGCCAACGCCGAGCGCGGCATCGCGCCCGGTGGTCAGAAGCTCGGCTTCCTGGCCGCCGCCTCCAAGACCTTCGCCTCGGACGTGGCGATGGAGGTCACCACCAACGCCGTGCAGCTCTTCGGCGGCGCCGGCTACACGCGGGACTTCCCGGTCGAGCGCATGATGCGCGACGCGAAGATCACCCAGATCTACGAGGGCACCAACCAGGTCTGCCGCATGGTCATGGCCCGCCAGGTCCTGAGCTGATCCCGGAGGCGTACGCGCCTCGCACACCCGCCCGCCCTGGAATCCGCTACTCGAGCGCCGGATCCGCTACCCGCATTCGGGTAGCGGATCGCGACGCAGGGTAGCGGCTTCCGGCATTTCGGGGCAGTGCGAGCGCGGCGGGCGACCTCAGCGGCGTGGAATCACCCGGCCGGGGCGGGGATCAGGGTCGCGGACGTCCGCCGGGTGGCCTCAGAGTGTCAGCGTGGTGCGTTCGGTGGCGGCCACGTCGGCGACGCCGTCGTCGTCGGCCCCGGCACCGGTGACCAGCACGGCGGTGCCACCGGAGGCGAAGACCCGGGCGAGCACCGACACGATGTCGGTGCGGTCCGGGCCGGGCACGAGGACGCGCGCAGCGAGCTCCGTGTCGACCAGATCGGCCAGGGCGGCGCCGTCGAGTGCGAGAGCGCCACCGCCGGAGGGGACGAACGCGTCGGGGTGGATGCGGCACGCCTCGGCGAGGTCGGTAACGCCGGGCGGCACGTCGACGCCGGCCGCCGCGAGCGGCCGCCCCATCGGGTCGGTGGTCATGAGGAGGGTCTCGAGGTCCGCGGGGTGGCGGTCGAGGCGGTCGGGGGTGGTGATGACGACGACGGCGTCGTCGGCGTCCCGCGTGCAGACCTCGGCACCCGCCCACCACGCTCCGAGCAGGACGCCGGCGGTCAGCCAGTGGGCCGGGAGGTCGCACACGATCCGTTCGCCCGGCATCACACCGATCTCGTCGCGGAGCAGTCCCGCGATCTTGGCCGCCCAGTTGGCGGTGGACGTGACCGACAGCTCGATCCGGGAGGGCGCCGCGAGGTCGTAGTGCGTGATCATCGGCGCCCCCGGATCGGCGGCGAGGAGCGGCTGGAAGACGGTGTCTGCGGCGGTGTTCACTCGGGGGCCTCCGGGGCTCGGCGGGTCAGTTGACGCAGGGGACGTCCGTTCCACCTGCATCGAAGGTGGGCCGCTGTGCGATCGACGGCGGCAGCGGGGCGTACGTGGTGGTGGCGGGGGAGGCGGACTCGATGCCCGCGGCCTCGCCGGTGGGGCCGCTGTAGTCCTCTGCCAGGACCACCCGGACCGCGCCCGCGGGGATGGCGGGGTCGACCTGGACGGGCAGTCCGCCGAGTGCGTCGGAGACGGCGAACGCGGCGGCGTCGCCGGCGGACGGGGCCGCGACGTGCGAGGTGTAGGCGGCGGCCGGGTCGGTCAGCAGCTCGCCCGGGGCGTAGCCGAGCTCGGCCAGCGATCCGGACACGCGCGAGGCCAGACCGTCGATGGCGGTGGTGTTGACGACGGCCACGGACACCTCGGCGGGGTCGAGGCCGGGGGGCACGGCCGCGGAGGTCTCCTCCTCCACGGCATCGTTCTCGCCCTCGCCGCTGGCGAATCCGGCCACGAACTCGGTGACCTGCTCCGGGTCGGCGGTGACGATGGACTCGCCCCACTCGGTGACCGAATCGATGCTGGTGACCGGGATGGTCTCGAAGCGGACGCTGCCGCCGCTGATGTCCTTGAGCTTGAGCGCGAAGTCCACGAAGTCCCAGTTCTCGTCGATCACGAACGAGCGGCGGGCGGCATCGATGAGCGCGCCGAGCTTGGTGGGGTCGGCGAGCGTACCGGCGGACAGGGTCTTCTTGACCAGCTGCGACATGAACGCCTGCTGGCGGACGATCCGGTCGAGGTCGCCCGCGGGAAGGTCGTGGCGCTGGCGGACGAAGCTCAGCGCATCCGACCCCGAGATCGTCTGGACGCCGGCGTGGAAGTTCGCGCCGGACAGCGGCTCGTCGACGTCGGTGTTCAGGCATACCGGGACCCCGCCGACCGCGTCGGTGAGCAGGACGAAGCCCAGCAGCCCGATCTCGGCGTAGTGGTCGGCCCGTACCCCGGTGAGATCCTCGACCGCGCTGATGAGGCCGTTCCGGCCGTCCTGGACCGCGGCGCGCTGGTCGTCCTCGGTGAGCGCGCCGTCCGGGTTCGAGGCCACGGCTTCGGCGAGCGAGGCCTCCTTGGAGGCCCCGTAAACGCCGTTGATCTTGCTCGGGCCGATCGTGCTGGTCTCCACGTACACATCGCGCGGGATGGAGATCGCGGTGGCGGAGCTGCCGTCCTCGGGGATGCGCACGAGCAGGATGGTGTCGGTGTTCTCGCCGTCCTCCTCGCCGGTCCGGATCGTGGCGAGCTCCTCCTGGCTCAGCGGGTTGCCCTGAGCGTCGGTCCGGTTGTCGGTGCCGACCAGCAGGATGTCGACGGCGCCGTCGAGACCACCGTCTCCCACCTCGAGCCCGCCGGCCGATGACAGGTCGGAGCTGAGGCCGTTGAACAGGGACCACCCGATACCGGTGACCACGAGGCAGAGGACCGCGACGATCGAGGCGACCGCCCGGGCGATGCGCGCGGGCACGGGGCTCGGGGGCGTGGCCCGCCGTCGGCCCTGCGCCCGGCCGGGGGCGCGACGGGGCGTCGCTGGCTGCTCGGCGCTCATCCACCGTCCTTGTCGTCGAGGTCGTAGATTCTGAGCGCGCCAGAAAGTCGGCGGCTCAAGATTTCCCCACGTTACCGCGCCGCGCGCCGGGCGTCGGAATCGGAGGCGCTCGCCGTAGGGTGTTTCGCGTGACGAGCCGACTACCCGTCGTGACGGTGACCTATTCTCCCGGCGACCATCTCCGCGCCTTCGTCGACACGTTGCCCGCTGCCACCGGGTGCCCTGTGGGGCTGGTGATGGCCGACAACGGGTCGACGGACGGTGCGCCCGAGGCGGTTGCCGCCGAGTACGACTTCGCCGAGTTCTTCCCGACCGGTGGGAACCTGGGATACGGGACAGCCATCAACCGCGCGGTGACGGAGATCTCCCGGCGCCCCGAGGAGTTCGACCAGGAGTTCGTCCTCGTCGTCAACCCGGACGTGACCTTCGAGCCCGGCTGCGTGGACGAGCTGTTGGCCGCCGTCCGGCGTTGGCCGCGCGGGGCGGCGTTCGGCCCGCGCATCGCCGAGACCGACGGTTCGGTTTACCCGTCGGCGCGGTCGGTGCCGACTCTGGGCGGCGGGATCGGGCACGCCGTGCTCGGTCCGGTGTGGCCGGGCAACCCGTGGACGTCGCGATATCTCGCCGATCAGGACATGTCGACGGAGCGGGCCGCCGGCTGGCTGTCCGGGTCGTGCCTGCTGCTTCGCCGGTCCGCCTTCGACGCCCTCGGCGGTTTCGACGAGCGCTACTTCATGTATCTGGAGGATGTCGACCTGGGGGATCGGCTCGGGCAGGCGGGCTGGCAGAACGTGTACGTGCCGTCGTCGGTCATCCACCACGACCAGGGGCACGCGGCGAAGTCCGTGCCGGAGTTCACGCTCCGCGCCCATCACCGCAGCGCCTACCTGTTCCAGGCGGACCGGCACCCACATGCATGGCAGGCGCCGATACGCTGGGCCCTCAAGGCGGGGCTGGAGCTCCGGTGCCGCCTCGCGATCCGATCCGCCGAGCGCGCCCTGCGCTAGCGGGCCGGACCTCAACGACACGAACCGGCCCGCCGGGACCGCAGCTGCGCGTCCCCGGGCCCACGACAGCGGGAGCAGACACGTGACCTCGACGATCTCCGGGAGCGCCGCGGACGACGACCTCATCGCGGACACCGAGGCGGTGGTGCTGGTGGGCGGCAAGGGGACCCGCCTGCGGCCCCTGACCATCTCGGCGCCCAAGCCGATGCTGCCCACCGCGGGCCTGCCGTTCCTCACGCACCTGCTCTCGCGGATCCGGGCCGCCGGCATCCGTCGCGTGGTGCTGGGCACCTCGTTCAAGGCAGAGGTCTTCGAGGAGCACTTCGGGGACGGCTCGGAACTCGACCTGGAGATCTCGTACGTGGTGGAGACCGAACCGCTGGGCACCGGCGGCGGTATCCGCAACGTGCTGGCCGAGCTCTCCGCGTCCACCGTCATGGTCTTCAACGGCGACGTCCTCGGTGGCACCGACCTGCGGCAGGTCCTCGACCTGCACCACGCCAAGAACGCCGACCTGACGATGCACCTGGTCCGTGTCTCCGACCCACGGGCGTTCGGTTGCGTCACCACCGACGACGACGGCCGGGTCCAGGAGTTCCTGGAGAAGACCCAGGATCCGCCGACCGACCAGATCAACGCCGGCTGCTACGTCTTCCGTCGCGAGATCATCGAGCAGATCCCGGAGGGGACCCCGGTCTCGGTCGAGCGCGAGACGTTCCCGCAGCTGCTCGCCGAGGACAAGCGCGTGTACGGCTTCGTCGACTCGGCCTACTGGCGCGACATGGGCACGCCCGAGGATTTCGTCCGCGGCTCGTCGGATCTGGTGCGCGGCATCGCGCCCTCGCCGGCGCTCGAGGGCCACGAGGGTGAGGCGCTCGTGCACGAGGGCGCCGGGATCGGTGCCGGGGCCGTGCTCGTCGGCGGGACCGTGGTGGGCCGTGGGGCGGAGATCGGCGCGGGAGCTCGGCTGGACGGCGCGGTCGTGTTCGACGGCGCCAAGATCGAGGCCGGAGCGACCGTCGAGCGCTCGATCATCGGGTTCGGTGCACGCATCGGTCATCGTGCGCTCGTCCGCGACGGAGTGATCGGTGACGGCGCCTCGGTGGGCGCCCGCTGCGAGCTCCTGCGCGGGGCCCGGGTGTGGCCGGGTGTGGAGATCCCGGACGGCGGGATCCGGTACTCGACCGACATGTGATCGAGCCGTCCGGCCAGCCTCGCCAGTCAACCCTGTCCGCCCGGCCAGCCCTGTCTGCCCGGCCAGCCCGGCCAGCCCCGCCCACGCCGCCTATCGGATAGCGCGCCACCTACCGGATTGCGCAGGTGGCGAGACATTGCATAGGCGGCGTGGGGCTCGGTCGGAGGCTGGCCACACGCCGGGTTCGCCGCCCACGCCGCCCACGCCGCCTACGCCGCCGGCCTGCCCCGCCCACGCCGCCTATCGGATAGCGCGCCACCTACCGGATTGCGCAGGTGGCG